>JAQICB010000163.1 GCA_027858745.1 Bacteroidales bacterium | reverse complement strand
ACCAATTGATCACACCACTTCCGCTTGCACTTAATGTTGGCACACTTGCACCAATCTCTAAAGTGTACGATGTTTGAGCTACGGTTGGTACTGATTTTTCTGTTACCGTTACCGTTTCTATCGCACTATTAGTACAAGAATTATCATCAGTAAATTCATATGTTAAACTATGAGAACCTTCACCGGCTAATGACGGACTAAATGTTAAGCCACTTGTTCCTGTTCCGGTTAATGTTCCATCTGTTGCAGGATCTAATGTTAAGACTACATCTTCATCATCACAAACATTCGTGTTATCAGCAGTTATACTTACTGTTGGTAATGGATTTTGAACAACAGTTACCGCAGCGCTTGTATATTCACAACCATTAAGAGTAACAACAACATAATATTCTCCTGCTGGAGCAAAATTTATTAAGGTACTTCCGGTACCATTTTCAGTTATTAAAGTCCCGTCTTGATATAAATCAAAAGTAGCACCGGTTAAATCAACTCCTGATACGGCTTGTAATGATAATTGCACATTACTTAAACCACCACAATACTCTAATGCATTATATGTAATTTCAGCTTCAGGAATAGGATTAACTGTTATAGTTGTTGTTACTGCTTGCTCAAGAACACAAGCATTATTACTTGTAAAGTTATATGAAATTTCATATTGCTCAGGAGATAATCCTATGAACTCGGCAGTATAATTATCTATCATTGTAACAGCACCGGCAGGTGTCGAACTCCATGTTCCTGTTCCCGTCTCTGATGTATTAGCAGTTATTTGAATAGCTTCACCTTCACAAACTTCGCTTGCATCAGGTGTTAACGTTGCAGTAGGAGTTGGATTTACAGTAATAACTGGTGCATAAGATGATCCTACACAACCAAACTCATTAACCACAGAAACACTTAATTCACTATATTCACCAGCAACATCTCCGCTAAATGTAGGATTAGCAATATCTGTTTGATTTAAATATGCCTGACCATTACCAGACCATAAATACGAAGAAAAAGTTCCTCCACTTACTGATAGTTGAGCAAAATCACCTTCACAAAACTCTGTTTGGTCTATAGTCACCACAGGAGCAGCTGTATCATTTACAACAACCTCGATTTCTGCACGTTCACTCTCACAACCATCTGTTTGAGAAACCCAATAACTAAAAGTATCAGCCGCATCAGTTGATGGTATTGGTGCAGTCGCTACACCATCATCACTTGTTGCGGTAGTATACCATAATAAATCAACTCCATTAGCAGTTAATTGAGGTGCTGTTTCCTCAACACAATATTCCAAAGGTGTCACAACAGTTGGAGCAGCCACAGTACATTCTTCTTCGGTAAATGTAATTGTATAATCTGTAGTTGTACCATCTTCGGCAGTTACTGTTACTGTTGTTATATTATTAGTTGTAAAATCTGTTGCTTCATCAACATTTACTGTTGCACGAGAATCAACCAAACTTGTTACATAATCTGCCAGATTGGGTAATGTAGAACCAGCCGGTAAAGATACCGCATAGCTTGTTGTTGAAGTAGCAAATGCAGGCGTAATAGTAACTCCTGTAATTTCGAGATTTTCTAATTCACTATTAGTATTAGGCTTACCAATTTCATAATCGAGAATTTCACCTCCGGGATCAGAAAACATAGTTCCTTTAACCTGTGTTGACACTTCCTGATTGACGGAAATATCCCAGAGCTTAAATTCGACCTCTTCAGCCGTACTGGTGATGTTTGGATCATCGGAAGGAAATCCGTCAAAAACGTCTCCACCGTGAATAACTGATGATACATATAATTCACCATTATATGTAAATACTTCAGCAATCATTCGGCATTCTCCATCGACAAATGCTCCAATATAATCACCGACTTCAACCGTTACAGGAAATGTTGGGGTGTAATGATTAATACGAACCCATCCGACAAAAGCTGTCGAACTTGTATAATCAACACGAGTCCATGTTGGTTGTGCAAGTATAATATTACTTGCCGTAATTAACAATACTCCTAAAAGTACTTTTTTAAAAAATGAGTGTAGCGTTGTTCTCATAATAATAATATTTAAATGTAACCTTAATCTTATTAATTAGTTTGTATTTATAAATTTCGTTTTTATTAAATTATGTAAATGTACAAAATTCGAATTAAATAAAAAACTAATATCATTTATCAAAAATAAACACTTTACTTTAAAAGAATGTATAAAATTTGTTCAAAAACATACAAAAAAACGTTCATAATATATATATTCATCTCTAACTCCCCTTTTTTCATATATAAAACAATCAAATAAAGAAAAACCCTAAAAAAAATAAACCTTTTAAGGTTTCCTTACTAACTAATAAGCTCCGTCTCATCAAACCATATATAAATAAGAAGCAAGCAAGTACACAATATGAAGCAATTGGTTTTTATAAGAAATAACTTTGGATACAAGTCTTGGGATTAAGAAAAAATTATAAAATGAAGTAACAACATACGTTCATTCTAATTTTTAAGTTAAAAAAACGCTATTAAACATATCGAATTTCAGATAATAGTGATATAAAAAAATATTCACTATAATTAGCACCGGCATATTATATGGATTCTGACCATAAAGTGTGTGTGCAAATACAAAAAATTACTTTTTTATTTTTCTGATGTAAAAACTTCAAAGTCAAAGTTTGTGCAGAAATATCGATAGCGTTCGACTGGCGCCGTCATGCTTTAGTGTCACACCACCTGCAAGCCACAGGTAACCACCGAGTGCACTAATCTTGAAAACAAAGATGTAAACATAAAAAAAAAAGGCAGCTCAAAAAATGAACTGCCTTTTTTATATTGTAAAAAGAGATATTCTCTACTTATTTTACTACAGCTTTAAAATCTGTATTAGAAGCAAAATCTCTAAATTCTAAATCTTTTTGAGCTCTCTCACGTAAAGTAGCATCTTTTTCAATAGCAACACGTAAATTAGATACAATCATATCAATATTACTTGTACGTGCACCAATAACAGCTTTTAAATAATATGCCAACGCACTTTCATCAGCTGATTTTGTAATTGTTTGTGTAGCACCGTCAACATCACCGTTTAACAATTTAGCTAAGGCAGCATTAAAAGTTGCATTTGAACCGAACATAGATACAGCAGACGCATAATCACCTTCTTTCACTTTGATTACACCCATATTGTATTTAACTTCAGAACCAGCACCTTGTGCGATTTCGAAATACTCTAAACCTTTATCTAAATCACCTTCTTTAACAGCCAACACACCTAAGTTATTCTTAACAGCTTTGTCGCCTTTAGATAAATTGTCAGCATTATCAAAAGCTTGACGAGCATCATTCAATTTATCTTGATCAAGATATAAACAACCTAAGTTATTAAACACTTTCCAAGAATCAGAATAGATTTCAGCAGCGTTTTTCAATATTGCAACAGCATCATTATTATTTTCAGCAACAGTAGCACCGTGAAGATATTCATCAACCGACAAGGTATCTTCTGCTAATTCGGTAGCTAAACCAAGAGCTAAGATAAGAGAATCAGAACGTCCTAATTTATCAGCGTTAACAACAATTTTAGAACGACGTAATTCAGGAAGAATATCATCAGCTAACTTTTTGTAAACAGCAGCCATTTTTTTGATTTCCGCTTCACGAACAGCAGGGTCTGAATATTTAGAAAGAACAGAAATGATTACATCTTTGTTATCTAAATCAGAAGCTTGCATTAACTGTCTAAAACCATCCCAATCTTCACCGGCAGCAGTTCCAAGAATTTCAGCATCCTTCACATCTTTCGATACTACTTTTTCTGCAGAAACTTTTCTATCTTCAGCTAATTGCGAATTTTGTTCTATCGGTCCGTCAGGAGATGCATATCCGAAGATTTGAGCATTTTTCAACTCCATATCAGGATTAGAAGTAGCTTCTTCTACAAATTTTCTCATTTCTTTAATATCCGCTCCAGATAATTCTGAATTACGAACTTTAGCCTGGCTAATTAAGAACTTAATTTGCGATTCTGCAGACACAACTTGACGTCTTTGGAATTGACTTGCTGCAGAAATGTCTAAAGCTTCGTTTTTCAACAAAGCAGCAGTAGCAATAACCCCTTCTGCAATTTTCACTTCAGGTAAAGCAACAGCTTCTTTTCCTTTTACCGACACCGTTGATTTAAGAACAAGATCTGATTTAATCATACCTTCTTCGTAAGGAACAGTTCCTGTATACGTATATGTACCTCCTGATTCGTTAGAAATAACATATCCGTTACCTTGAACCTTTTCACCTTGTAATGTCACTTTGTCAAAAGCAGCATTACCACCTTGCCATTCAATTACCGGAGTAACAACGACAACAGCGTTTTTGTTAAAAAATTTTGGCGGATACTTAATTGTAATAGAAACATCAACACTATCACCCTCCATAACGAGTGGCTTTGGCGAAACTTCATATGCAATTGTACCTGCATCATTAATCATTTTGTTAGCGCCACATCCAACTAAAAAAAGTAGTGCGGTACTTAAAACTAACTGAAAAACATGTAACTTTTTCATTTTCATAACTCTTTGATATTTAAACAATTTACTGTGTATACTTGTTATTATAGAAATACAAAAATAGAGTTTTTTTTTGGAATCCCAAGAACATCATTAAAATAATTTACTTTTTTTTAATAAAAAACGTTTTTTTATTAAAAATCGAGACTCAGCGAAAGATATACCATCTTATTTGTTTCCCCATAATCTTTTCCATACGCCCAATCTACTCGAATAAAATAACCATATAAACGTGAACGTATTCCATAGCCATAACCGTACACAAAAGCACTTCTCACTTCTTCAACAACAACCTCAACAGGGCTGGTCTGTAAACTTCCATGCACCGAATAGTTATACGCATTATCTTTTGCACCGGGATATGCACCATACCATGCACCACCGACATCAAAAAAACCAATAATTTGAAAATTAAGTAAGAAATCTGAAGCGATGGGTCTATTTGTTAAGGTTTTAATAATAGGTATACGCAATTCATTATTGTTTACCGCAAAAGATGGCCCGTTTCGAATATTCTGACGAAATCCTCTCATATTGACACCTAAAGCTTGGTATGTCCAATCAACATTTCTGTCATATTCGATAGAGCTGTTAAATTTTGACTGTGTTAATGAAAGATTAATCCAATTATCTACGCCACCCAAATAATAAAGCAAGGGCGAGGTGCCGAAAGAAAAACTATATGCGGTACGTGTCGAAAAGATTATATCACGAAATATTTTTTGATAATGCCGTGCATCAAATCCAAATACAAATAAATAGTCGGGACTTTTCTTTATTTCCTCTAATATTTCAGCAAACACCTTTATGCGAGTACCATTATATAAGTTAATTCCTTTAACGAGGGTGTTATCAAAAACATATTCACATTTTATCTCTGTCCAATATTCTTGAACAGGATCGGAACGAAGAGACGAAAGGGTGCCGACAGACAATTCAACATCTTGTACAAATCGAAAACCGGGAGTTATACGTATACTTTGGGCTTCATCAAAGGGATATGAAAAAACAGCCTTAAAATGGTTGTCAAATGTTTTATTGTAAGAATAATTTTCTGAGAAGGACAATAGAGCTTGTCTGTGATAGACATATTGTTTATCTACTCTTTTTTTAAGATTTTCTAATGAAAACAACAATTCATTACTGTTTAAATCGCCATAAAATCGAGCACCTCCGGTTAGGCGGTAATCTTCGAATAAATCAACGACACCAAATTTTAAGGCAATATTCAGTCGCGGAACATATTGAAATTCATATCCGCTAAACTTCTGATAGGATGAATTCATAAATCCAAAATCAATTTGATTTACCACTTGATTGACATAAAAATTGGTTTCATACACATAAGAGGTCTTATATGCCTGATTGATACTACCTATTTGCAATACACTATCGACAAAAATACTATACGGATACAATTCATAATCAAACTGATAATCGGTATAATTAATAGGTACAAGTGAATCATGAGAAAAGGCATACGAAATCGAATCATCTCCTTGCAAACCGACAAATTGCATTCGCTCTTTATAATAGGCATCCTGAATACTGTCATCTTTTATGTGCGAAAGGTCATCCAAGGAAGTAGTATAAATAGCATATTTCCCTTGTTCGTAAAGCAGGAGGATTAGTTTATCATGAGTAGAATGAGCATCGTATTGCAAAATATGATTCCGAAGATGTGAAACTTGATTTGTTTCTTCGATGTTGGAATAATGGATAATTGTATCAACCGAACGTATGACACTATCTCGCTTGGTGATAAATAAAGATTGTATTCCCGTTTTGTTTGACATATATATATAGGTATCAGAAGAAATTTCTTGAGGATATTTTTCGGTATATTGTTTATTGTTCGTAAGTGAAGTATTTGTAGCTGATGAAAGTGATTGTATATACACATCGTAGTACTGCTGTGTACTCTCAGAATTATCTGATTGATTAGAAACATATACAATTTTCGAATCATCATCAATAAATGAAGGGCTCAGATCATCTGCCGATGAATCAGTAATTTGAGTAAATTTATACAAAGGTATAGAATAGGTATAAATATCGGTCTGTCCGCGTCTAACACCCGAGAATACGACAGTAGTTCCATCTTGAGAATAATCAAATTTACCTATTTTATCGAAATTGCGAAATTCATGAACAATTTCTTCTCCGGTTTCGAGCACATTCATTTTCAAAAAAATGCTTCCTTTATCCTCGAAAAAAAACGACACGATTTTTCCGGTTGGATGCCAAGCTATAGAAGGATATGTATCATCTGTTATTTGATTCAATTTATAAGAAAGTCTTTGCACATGCCTTGTTTTTTGCTCTGCAAAAGAATATAACCATATATCGACTCGGCCTTTAATGTGAGTCACAAAACAGAGATTAGCTCCATCGGGGCTTACCGCAATATTTGTAATTCTATGATTTCGCAGTCGAAATGGCAGGGTTATTTTTTCGCCTAAACTTTGCGTTTGTAGGGTCTCGAATTTTTCTGAATAATACGTATTCATTTCCACGATTAAATCAGGTATGGTCTTCCCGAGAAGCAATTCAAAACTCTCATTTACTTCTTTAATTACTCCGGTAAGATACACGATATTTACGACATACTCATAACCATATGCTTCTGCAATATAATTCCACAAAGCCAAACCTGCATATACGGCATCGTCGCCTTGAAGATGGGAGATTTTCGTGTACGAACCGCTTAAAACGCCATGGCGAATATAAGACTCGACCACAGGATTCCACGTGTCGGATGCAAACTCAACAAATCCTTGTACAAACCAATCAGGAAATTCAGACACAGCAGAATTAGATATTACCTCACGATAATTATCAACACCAAAAAGATAATCATTTATATAAAGCTCCGCAACACCTTTCTTAAGTTGAGTAATTAGATTATTATGATCTCCGTTAAAATACACCACGACTTTGTTGTCAACTATTTGCGTTACCCCACCAATATTATTTTCGTGAATTGAGGATCCAAGTCCAATATTTGTCTGTTTTAAGTCATTTAAAGAATTACAGGCAATGAAAATCATTCGTTTTGAATAATTCATTTCGAATTTCTGAGACATGTGTTGCATAATCAAAGGCACTTTTTCTGCAACAAAATCGGCAAGCTCCCGCCCTTCTTTGTCGTAATACACATCGAAATCGGGAAAACGAAGATACCGCCAAAAATAGTCTTCATACTGAACACGATTTTGCCCAAAAGTCATCTGAGTACCATTGTAGAATTGGGCATAGACTGTTCCATGAAAAGTTATAATAATAATAAGAAGAAGAAGAAATCTATAAACCTTCATGCCAAATGGTTACTAATATTTAATTATTTTTAGTCAATACAAATATACAGAAGAACGAGAGAAATAAGAATTTTTCCGGTATTATTCATCACAATACATGTTAACCTGAGTTCGATATAATTTTTTAGGTTCAGAACGCTTATAAAGTGAGGTTCAATCAAAAATAATGAAATAATAACGGCTTATTTTACATTATTTTTGAGCTAAAGATGGCTGTTTATAAAAAGTATGCTTTGTATAAAAAAACAGATTACACAATTGAATACTGCCGCAACTCACGTGTATAGTCACGCTCTTTTCCATCGACACATTTATTAAGAAGCTCATGAAATTCTTTTCCGTGATTTTTATGTATGGTATGACAGAGCTCATGAATCAACACAAAATCGATTAAATGAAACGGGAGCTGCATAATAAAGTATGATGCATTAATATTATTATTGTAGGAACAACTCCCCCATCGTGTTCGTGCAGAGGTTATTTTCACAGACTTAAAGGGCAATTGACATTGTTCAGACAAAACTTCTAATCGTTTTTCAATATACATATATGCATCAACTCGTAATGCCTGTGTCCGTAATAGAGAAACATAATCCTGTACGGTTGAATGTTCACGGGGTAATGAATCCGGATATAAAACCGTAAGATTTGAATCATTTACCGAAACGGACAACTTATCTGATTTGTGAGAAACAAAAGCTATTGAATGAAAATGAGTAAAAGCAGAATCTTCAGTTGTAACACGCTGTTGATTTTTTTGATTAGAAACTTTTTTTTGTGCCTTACATATCCAATCAACACGAGACAATAGGAATTTTTCGGCCTTTTCAATTTCAGCAAAAAGCGGCAATGTGACCCAAACAGAGGTGTCCGGCTTTACTTTTACAATAATACGTTTCGCTTTCGAATTATGTGCATACGTAACCGTTCCAATTTGAGAATACAATCGAGTTATCATATTTCACCTTATTTGCATGTTTCCGGATCGTAGGAATTAATATATCGTTCATATTTATCCGGCACAATCTCCTTAACGGTTACTAACATTCCAGTTTCCTCAACATCACCGAAAGTAGTATTAAGAGCAGTTCCAAAAATTTTAATTGTTTCACTCAAATTCACATACGAATTAATAAGTGGCGGAATATTTACTTTTCGTTCGCGTACCTTAGCAAACAATATTTTATAATCTTCATGAACATTTTTTCCGGTAAACACAGATGCTAATTCCGATTCAGGATGATGAAATGTGAGTGGCACAATTGGACGAACCAATTGATTATGATCCGGAAAATTTTTCTTAAGAAAATACAAAATATAGTCACGTGCCAACTTATCATACTGAAGATACATAGTCACTTTTCCGAGCAAGTATGTAATATGCGGATTCATTTTTACCACTGCGCCAAGACCTTCCCATAAATTATCGAGAGCAAAAATTCCTTTTCGCCCCATATTCCCGGATTGATAGTCTAAATGCACAAACGAACGCCCCAGTTCTAGCACATAGGGTAAATAGTCTTTCTCGAATTTTTCCGTGAAATTAAACAATGCTTTTGTTGCCACATGATATATTCCAGATTCATCACGAGCCTGTTCGCAGAGCACATATCGATATCCTCCAATAATTTCCTTATGCTCAGGATCCCAGACAATAAGCTGACTATAAGGAGCATTGGTATCGTATTCATCAATATCAGCCTCTTTTCCGGTTCCTCCACCTGCTGCACGAAAAGCTATTTCTCGCAATCTTCCAATCTCCAACATAGTGTTAGGAGCATTTTGTGCTGTAATAGAAAAAAGAAGATTAGAACCAAAATGTGACTTACGCACGAGTCGTTCGTCAGTTAATTCGGCAAGAATTTTCTCTCTATTTATCGGAGCTATAATCTCTTTCATGTTGTTTTATTTTCTTTAAATGACTCTCCTAATTTATACGTTTGTTCACGTAAAAAAGCTGCCCATTCAATATCTTTTTTTGACGAATCAAAATGCGTATACGGAATCGGCTTGCCGAATACTATTTGCAGTGAACGATTTGCGAATTTATACAATTCATCTACTAAAAAAAACATTTCCAAATTTGCACGTATTCCCAATCGTTTCCTAACATTTGCTAAATTATAAAAAAAGTTTGAATTTACTCCATCAATAAATACAGGAATAACATCTCGTTTATATTTTTTAGGATAACTCACGCAACTTTTCATCCACGGTAAATCTTGCACGTGTCCGTTTATTTTTCGAGAAACTATTCCTGCCGGAAACGATAATATTTGGGCATCGGACTCACATGCTTCATCAACTTTTTTAAAATATTCTCGCGAATTTTTGCCATGTTTATTAATAGGCAAAAAGCAATCATCCACATCAGGAATATTCATTAAAATATCATTTACTAAAAATTTAACGGTAGGATACATACTTGCAACTGTGTCATAAAAAGCTATTCCATCCAATCCGCCAAGTGGATGATTTGACGTGAACATGAAGCGACCATTTGAAGGAACATTTTCCTGTCCATACACCTGCACTTTAAAATTACGGTTTTCTAAAAAAACTCTAAATTTATTACGTGTATTCAAGTTCTCCAACATAGTCAAATCAGCATTCAAATCATTTTCATGAATAATTCTTTTGAAATAAGACAAAACAAAATGAGGCAGAATTTTATACAACCGCTCATTTTTTTGCTGAATTATGTTTCCTACATCAATGTATTTTGTCATACAAACTTTTTTAATCAGCCAAAAATACAAGTATTCATTAAAAAATTAAACCCTTTACGTAATTTTTTTCATGCAAATGAAGAATGAATACCAAAATTACACATGTAATCCATGTATTTCGACTTGTCTGTGCCGAATTGTTTCTACAACAATTATTCAATTGCGGGTATTTCATTCTTTTCCACATAGTTCAGCATAAAAAACATGTTGATATTGACACAAAACCCCACCCTAAAAAAAAATCACACAAAAGACTATCATTAAGACAGTTATAAGGTTTAATGCGAAAAAAGTTATCAACAAAGTGTCAAAAAGTGGAGAATAATGTAAAAAAATGGGGAGTTTTGATATATTTTTACATAATTAATTATTCAAAAGAAATGACATTTATAGGAGAACATAGTGCAAAATTAGATTCTAAAGGACGTGTAATACTCCCCGCTGCCCTCAAGAGGCAGGCAAGTATTCCCGAAGAATCCTTGCGTTTTGTTCTTAAAAAGAGCAATTACAAGCAATGTTTGGAGCTACACCCGATTCATGAATGGAATGCCATGATGAATCAACTCACAAAAAAACTCAATCCTATATTCAACAAGAAACATAATATTTTCCTGACACAATTTGCAAAAGGAACAATTGAAATCACACTCGACGGTATGGGGAGACTTTTGGTTAACAAAAACCTTACAGATTTCGCCGGTTTTTCGAAAGACCTCATATTCTTAGGTGTCGGTTCAATTATTGAAATTTGGAACAAATCAACTTACGACAATAACGACGGCATGTTGGAACAAGATGAATTTGAAAAACTTGCCGGTGAAATTTTTGGTGATAATTTTAACTTATATGAATAGGCAAATATGAATTACCATACCCCGGTCTTACTAACCGAAAGCATAGAAGGACTCGCTATTTCGTCTCAGGGCACATATGTTGATGCGACCTACGGAGGTGGAGGACATTCGCGTGCTATTTTAGACAATTTAGAATCGGGGCATTTATTTGCATTCGACCAAGATTTGGAGAGCAAGTCTAACCTTCTCGAAGATTCACGTATTACATTTATCAATCACAATTTTGCATACATCAAAAATTTCATGAAATTTCATGAAATAGATTCAGTAGACGGCATTTTAGCAGATTTAGGCGTATCATCTCACCACTTAGATTCACCTAATCGTGGTTTTGCGTTCCGATTTGACGCCGAACTCGACATGCGCATGAACACCAGAAGCAAAAAAACAGCTCGCACAATTGTGAACACATACAGTCTCGAAGAACTCACGAAACTCTTCAAAGAAAACGGCGAAATAAAAAACGCCTACTCATTATCACAACGCATTTGTGAAGTGCGGCAACAAAAAGAAATTCGAACTACCGGAGAATTAAAAGAAATTGGATTGCACTTTTGCAAAGCACATACTCAAAACAAATATTTGTCTCAAATATTTCAAGCTCTGCGGCTTGAGGTAAATAATGAGATAGAATACCTCAAACGTTTTTTACGTGCAGGAGCTGACTTATTGAAACCAAAAGGACGTTTTGTAATTATTACTTATCATTCTTTAGAAGACCGAATTGTAAAAAACTTCTTCAGATCGGGTAATATAGACGGAGTAATATCGAAAGATTTTTATGGTAATGTGGAAACACCATTTACGCTTATTACAAAAAAAATAATTATTCCGAATGCACAGGAAATTGAAGTCAATAACCGTGCACGAAGTGCAAAATTGAGAATTGCCGAAAAGAACTAAAAAATGGAAACAATACCTGAAGACAAAAAAAAGAAAAAGAAAAAAAATATAACACAAGCCTCGGGACGAAGGTTTGTAAACGTTATAGCAGGTGATGTTATCTCTAATATTAATTTTGAAAAACATATCTTTTTTATCCTTTTTGTCATATTTCTCACTATCATTTACATAGGAAACGGGTATCAAGCATACACCATTTCTAATGAGAATCATAAGCTCCGAAAAGAAATAAAAGAACTTCGAGCAAGTTATGTGTCAAGCCAGGCACGACTGATAGAAAAAATGAAATTTACTTCGGTACAAGAAGAAATAGAAAAACAAAATCTCGAATTAAAAGAATTATCAAAACCTCCTTATACTATATCTACAGATGGATATTAAACAAGACATAGTATTACGTGTAAGTATAATTTATATACTGGTATTCATTTTTGGCATAGGAGTAGCAGCTAAAATTGTGCATATACAATTTTTTGATGAGAACATAGAAAAGTACACAAAAAACAACGAAAAAACTGCTATACAAAAACCTCTTCGGGGCGACATTTTTTCACAAGACGATAAACTTTTAGCATGCTCGGTTCCAGAATATGTGGTATATTTTGATTACAGAATACCGGCATTTGCGAAAAGCGATACCTTGTTTAAAAATCACGTAGAGGAATTAGCTACCGGTTTAGCAAAAATATTTGCAGACGAAGGAAAATCAAGACATCAATACCTGAAAGAACTGCATTCTATAGCTCAAAAAAAATCTTTTTTACGCTTACACCGAAAACCTATAGATTACACAACACTCCAAAAGGTTAAAAAATTACCAATTCTTAAATATGGACCCTACAAAGGCGGAATTATTATCGACACTTACAATAGTCGTGTATACCCATACGGCAATTTAGCACGTCGTACTATCGGATTAATACGTAAAGGAACTTTTCATGGTACAACGGGACTGGAACTATATTACGATGAAAAACTCTCGGGTGGCGAAAAACCGGTCGATGTCTCAAAACAATCGTTCTCGGGAGAAGTGCTGAAAGGATACGACATTATTACCACAATTCACAGCGAAATACAATCCTTAACAACGGAGGAACTACACAATGCTCTTATAAAACATAAAGCAAAATGGGGCTGTGCGATAGTAATGGAAGTTGAAACGGGAGAAGTGTTAGCCATTTCAAATTTAACACGAAGTGTCAATCAATCTGATACAACATACATGGAACTCATCAATTATGCTGTTGATTACCGTAGCGACCCCGGATCTACAATGAAACTGCCAACTCTTTTGGCTGCTTTGGAAGACGGATTGGTTGATTTGGATGATAGTATACAAACAGGTAACGGAAAAACTCGTTTCTACGGGCTTGATGTTATTGACTGGAATTTTTACACTGGCGGTTTTGGAAAACTCTCGGTAAAGGATGTTTTTGCACAATCATCGAACGTTGGAATGGCAAAAATAATTCATGCTCATTATTTACATCCGAATAAAGAATGGGATTTTGTGGCACGACTTCAAACTATGGGTTTAAATAAAATATCGGGTATAGATTTAAGTAAGGAACGAAAACCTTTGGTTAAAGACCCTAGTATGACTACAGACAACGATAAATTGAAATGGTACAAAACCACGCCAATCTCTATGGCATACGGGTACGAAATTGAGTTAACCCCCATGCAAATGCTTACGTTTTATAATGCTATAGCAAACGATGGCGTTATGGTACAACCTCATTTGTTGAAATATATAAAAAACGGCCCGCATATAGTTCATACAAACGAAACAAAAATCACAAACAATAATGTAGTGAGTTCATCAACGCTCAAAAAAGCACATATTCTTCTAAAAGAGGTCGTTACAACAGGAACTGCGAAATCAATACAAAATGACTATTACTCAATAGCCGGAAAAACAGGAACGGCACAAACAATTGTTGGGAACAGATATAACGACAAAATTCTTCGTGGTTCATTCTGCGGATATTTTCCGGCTGACAAGCCAAAATATTCATGCATTATTGTTATGCAATCTGAATTACCATACAAACCATATAAAGTTTCGGGAACAACAGCAGCTAAAGTTTTTAGAAAAATTTCTGACCGCATCTATTTTTCCGACCACGAATTGCGTAACCAATTAGTTGCCGACACCGGTAATGTACTTAAAATTCCACATATAAGTAAAGGATATACGCCAAATTTGGTGAAAGCTTTTTCTTTACTGAACCTGCCAACATCAAAACCACCTCTCAGTAATTGGCTGAATCCATATATTAATCACGATAGCATTGTTTCTCGAGCTCTTATTTTTGATAAAGAAACGGTGCCGAATTTACGTGGCATGAGTGGGAAAGATGCGGTGTATTTGGTTGAGAATATTGGCTTACGGGCGAACATAAAGGGCTTTGGTCATGTGTACGCGCAATCTATACCTGCGGGAAAAAGAATTAAACAAGGTGAAACTATTGTATTAGAACTTAAATAAATGGAAAAATCACTACATACAATACTACAAGACGTTTCGACAATCACTATTGTTGGAAACAGTCATATTCCGATATCTGACATACAAACAGATTCTCGAAATATTAAAAAAAATATGCTTTTTGTTGCATATAATGGTGTAAACGTAGACGGACATGAATATATTAACAAAGCAATAGAAGAAGGTGCTTCGGCAATACTCTGCGAAACAATACCAACACGTACACAGCCACATGTATGTTATATTCAGGTAAAAAACCCAATACGTTCATGTGGTAAAATTCTTAGAAATTGGTATGAACTGGATTTCAACAAATTACGAGTAGTTGGCATAACGGGTACTAATGGAAAAACAACTACGGTCACATTATTATATAAACTATTTTCACAATTAGGATATACATGCGGACTACTTTCCACTGTGCGTAACATAGTAGGAACCGAAGAATTAGCGGCGACACATACCACTCCCGACATTATTCAATTATTCTCACTGCTTCACAATATGCAAGAAAAAGGCTGTACTTTCTGTTTTATGGAAGTAAGTTCACATGCAATAGATCAAAGCAGAATTAGTGGAATACAATTTGCCGGTGCTGTTTTTTCTAACATTACCCAAGATCATCTTGATTATCACAAAACTTTTGCTAAATACATCAAAGCAAAAAAACGATTTTTTGATGACTTATCTCCTTCATCATTTGTCCTCACAAATAATGATGATAAGAATGGTATGACAATGGTGCAAAACAGCAACGCAGACATTTATACTTATTCCTTAAAATCATATTCTGACTTTAAATGTCGAATAAGTGAAATGCACACCGATGGAATGTTACTTCAAATAGAGGGTTCAGAAGTATGGACTAAATTTATAGGAGCGTTTAACGCATACAACATATGTGCGGTATATTCGGTTGCAAAAATTTTAGGCGAAAACCATGAGGAAATTTTGCAAATACTAAGTGGTCTCACTCCGGCAGACGGACGTTTAGAGTTTTTTAAAGATGAAACCGGCAAAACAGCCATAGTCGATTATGCTCACACGCCAGATGCATTAGAAAATATATTATCGACGCTCAAAAAACAATGCAAAGGAAACACCAAACTAATTACCGTTGTAGGTGCTGGTGGCGATCGTGACAAAACAAAACGACCGTTAATGGGGAAAATTGCCACTCAATACAGTTCCAAAACAATTATCACCGCAGATAATCCGCGAAGCGAAGAGCCACAAGACATTGCAAATGATATGCTCGAAGGAATTGACGAAAACAATCGTTCCTCTGTGCTCTGCATTTTGGACAGAAAAGAAGCAATACGAACAGCGGTTGCCTTAGCAAAAAAAGAAGATATGATAGTGATTGTCGGAAAAGGACACGAAACATATCAAGAAATAAAAGGGGTGAAAAACCACTTTGACGATAGAGAAATAATTAAAAACCTATTTAAACTATAAGTATATGTTTTATTATTTATTTTCATTACTTGATTCATACAACATTCCGGGCTCGGGAGTTTTTGAATACATTTCATTTCGTTCGGGTGCAGCTTTTATAACGTCTTTGTTAATTTCAATACTGTTTGGTAAATCAATCATACGGTATTTACAAAAAAAACAAATTGGTGAGGTTGTGAGAGACTTAGGTTTACAAGGTCAAATAGAAAAGAAGGGCACGCCGACAATGGGTGGAATTCTTATTATTATAGCAATAATAATCCCAACCGTATTTTTTGCAAAACTCAGTAATGTATACATCCTTTTAATGTTGTTTACCACCATTTGGTTCGGAATTTTGGGATATACTGATGATTACATAAAAGTATTCAAGAAAAATAAAGAAGGACTGCCGGGGAAATATAAAATATTCGGTCAAATATTTTTGGGACTCATTGTCGGACTCACACTATATTTACACGACGATGTGGTTGTGGTAAAAAACACCACAGATATTCAAAACATGAGGATTGAGAACTCACTCTACGAAAATGGTTCGGAAGCGACATATGCAGAAAAATATGGTGAGAAATCGACAAAAACAACCATTCCGTTTATGAAAAACAACGAGTTTGATTACAAATATTTCGTTTCATTTCTTGGAGAACAAGCACAAGCATGGGGTTGGATTGTTTTTGTGTTTTTTGTAATTCTCATAACAACCTCCGTATCAAACGGTGTAAATTTAACAGACGGGCTCGATGGGCTCGCGACTGGAACGAGCTCAATTGTAGGACTGGTTCTCGGAATTTTAGCATATTTATCCGGGCACGTTATGTATTCCGAATACTTGAATATCATGTACATACCTCATTCCGGCGAATTGGTAGTATTTGCCAGTGCTCTTATAGGTGCAACCATAGGATTTTGGTGGTACAACTCATATCCTGCTCAGATATTTATGGGCGACACCGGTAGTTTAACATTGGGAGGAATAATAGCGGTGTTTGCCATATTAATCAGAAAAGAATTGCTCATACCAATATTATGCGGCATATTTTTTATGGAGAGCATTTCAGTCATATTGCAAGTAAGTTACTTTAAATATACAAAACGGAAATATGGCGAAGGAAAGCGGATTTTTCTCATGTCCCCCCTCCACCATCATTATCAGAAAAAAGGTATTCCCGAAGCAAAAATTGTTGCTCGCTTCTGGATTATCGGGCTCATTCTTGCAGCGGCAACACTTATCACATTAAAAATCAGATAATAATGACTAAGCAGTACGACATAGTAGTTTTAGGAGCCGGCGAAAGTGGTGTTGGAGCAGCTATTCTTGCACACAAGAAAGGATTATCTGTATTTGTTTCTGATGCCGGAACAATTCAGGATACATATGCCGACACGTTACGCAACTATACGATTGCTTTTGAATCGAATAAACACTCTACAGAAATAATATTACACGCACACGAAATAATAAAAAGCCCGGGGATTCCTGACACACAATCATTAATTCAAGAAGCTCTCAAGGAAAACATTCCGGTAATATCAGAATTAGAATTTGCTGCTCGATATACCAATGCTAAGCTCATTTGCATAACCGGTAGTAACGGCAAAACAACAACCACATTATTGACCTATCACATTCTCAAACAAGCCGGACTGAATGTTGGATTGGCCGGAAATATTGGACATAGCTTTGCGGAACAAGTAGCAACAAAGAATTTTGATTTTTACGTAATAGAAATTAGCAGTTTCCAATTAGACAATATGTATGCATTTAAGGCAGACATAGCTATATTGCTAAATATTACCCCCGACCATTTGAACCGATACGACTATTCATTCCAAAAATATATTGAATCAAAATTTCGTATTCTTCAAAATATGAAAAACAACGATTGTTTTATTTATTGTAGCGACGACGAAACAATAATTAAGGAAATTCATACAAAAACAATTATTCCAAAGCAATTTACTTATTCAACTCAAGCAAAAGAATCACAAAACGGTTATTTACAAGACGATACCATTTCGATTGAAATGCCGAAAACCGAAATATGTACCATAAAAACACACAACATGTTGTTACAAGGGAAACACAATTACGGAAACACAATGGCCGCAGCAATCAGTGCAAAAATTGTGGATATTAAAAATGAAACAATTCGAAAAAGTCTGGAAAACTTTGAAGGTGTTGAGCACAGACTCGAAAAGCTAAGTTACACTATTCGCGGAGTAGAATTTATCAATGACTCAAAAGCGACAAATGTAAATTCAACTTGGTATGCTTTGGAGTGCATGGACGACAATGTTGTTTGGATTGCGGGCGGAACAGACAAAGGAAACGACTATTCTCCATTGTTTGAACTCGTTGAAAAAAAGGTAAAAGCATTAATATGCTTAGGTACAGACAACACAAAACTACTCAAAGATTTTAGAGGAAAAACGCCAATTATTGTTGAAACAAACAGCATGAAAGATGCTGTGCAAGCAGCATACAAATTGGCAGACAAAGGCAATACAGTTTTACTTTCACCAGCCTGTGCAAGTTTCGATTTATTTGAAAATTATATTGAACGAGGAATACAATTTAAAGAAGAAGTACGAAATTTATGAGTGTACCATCTGTCATAGAATTTTTTAAAACACAATTCAAAGGCGACAAGGTTATTTGGCGTATTTTGTTTGTTTTGTCGGGAATCTCACTACTTGCAGTGTACGGTTCCATAAGTCTTATTGCGATAGACGGAACAGAGAATCATACGACCTCGTTTTTGCTTAAACAAGCATTCACTTTGTCTGTCGGTATTGGTATTGCCTATTTTACTCATAAAATAGATTATGTTATCATTTATAAATTATCGAATCTCCTTATTATTTTTGCAATACTTTTTTTGGCACTCACATTCTCAAGTGCATTTGGCGTAAGCACAAACAATGCAAACAGATGGATTCAAATACCCGGCATTGGCATACAATTTCAACCGAGTGAATTCGCAAAACTTGCACTTATAATATACATTACAAAAATGTTGTCGGTACATCAAAAAAATCTCGACAATCCCAAAAAGGCACTCTACCCTATTCTCTTAGTTACCGGTATAATAAGTGGAATGGTGCTCGTTTCGAATTTTTCGACCGCACTTTTTATCGTAATCACCGTATTTGTACTATTAATTATTGGGCGAATTCCTTCGAAACAACTGTTAATACTCACGGGTTCGGGTATATTACTTATTTTTATAATGGGATTTCTCATTCTCAAAAGCCCGTCTGTATTTAAACGAGGTAATACTTGGCAAAACAGGATTGTCAGTTTTGTTCCATCACTTGCATCACAAGCATCGGGGTATGATATATCACAAGACTTAATTAAAAAAATTGATAACTATCAAGTAATCCAAGCAAAAATTGCAATTGCCGAAGGTGGAATTATTGGTAAAATGCCGGGGAACAGCAATCAAAAATACCGATTATCTCAAGCATATTGCGATTTTATTTATGCAATTATTGTTGAGGATTACGGACTTTTCGGCGGAATAGTAATCATTTTGTTATACTTAGTAATACTATATCGAGCGGGTGTAATTGTGCGGCGATGCGATTATACATTCCCGGCATTATTAGTTATAGGGCTCACATTTAGCCTTGTATTTCAAGCTTTTGTTCATATGGGCGTAGCAGTTAATTTACTGCCGGCAACGGGGCAGCCACTACCAATTATTAGTCACGGCGCTTCATCTTTGCTTACAACAAGTATTTCGTTTGGAATTATTTTGGGTATCAGTAGAAAAATAGAATCAGATCATTCACAAAAAAAAGAAGAACAATGAAAGTAATCATTAGCGGCGGTGGAACCGGCGGACATATTTTTCCAGCAGTATCTATTGCAGAAGAACTTAAAAGAAGAAACAGCTCTATTTCTATTTTGTTTGTCGGCGCACAAAACAGAATGGAAATGGAAAAAATTCCTGCTTTAGGATATACTATTGTTGGCTTACCAATACAGGGTCTTCAGAGAAAATTTTCAGTGCAAAATTTAAAAACACTTATCAATCTATTTCGCAGTATTCGAAAATCAAAAAAAATCATACGAGATTTTGAGCCGGATATCGCAATAGGTGTGGGTGGATATGCAAGTGGTCCGGTTTTATTTGCAGCACAGAGAATGAATATTCCAACTCTTATTCAAGAGCAAAATTCATACGCCGGTATTACCAATAAAATACTTGCAAAACGAGTACAAAAGGTGTGTGTTGCATACGACGGTATGGAACGATTTTTTAAACCCGAAACTATTGTATTTACCGGTAACCCAATTCGTCCGCAAATACAAAACATCAGGTGTACACGTGATGACGCTGTAGAATATTTTTCATTAGATTCAAAGAAAAAAACAATTTTGATTATTGGTGGCAGTCTTGGTGCTCGCACATTAAACCAAAGTATTTCACAAAATATTCATGACTTAAAAACCAAAAATGTTGAAATAATTTGGCAAACAGGCAAACTCTATTACCAACAAGCATTGACTGACGCAAAAAATATTGATTCCATTCATGTATACGAATTTATAAAAGACATGGATCTGGCATTTACCGCAGCAGACATTATTATTTCTCGTGCCGGTGCCGGCACAATTTCCGAATTGTGTGTTGTTGGCAAACCATGCATCTTAGTTCCTTCACCTAATGTAAGTGAAGATCATCAAACAAAAAATTCACAGGCTTTGGTTAACAAAAATGCAGCTCTCATGGTACATGATGCAGAAGCTATACATGTGTTATGGAAAACAACACTTGACTTGTTACAAAACAATACAAAAATGCAAGAATTACAAACAAATATAAAAACATTGGCAAAACCCAATGCGGCAAAACAAATAGTTAATGAAATTGAAAAATTAATTATATAATACAATGAACAAATTTCCATATACATATTATTATTTCATAGGAATTGGCGGCATCGGCATGAGTGCTTTGACGAGATATGTTCGCAATTCCGGTCATACCGTATATGGATACGACAGAACTCGTACTGCACTAACTCTGGAATTAGAACAAGAAGGAATTAGTATTTCATATTCTGATTCGGCAGATGCTATTCCTCCTGAAATTATTGAACACAAAGATGATAGTCTTATTATCTACACGCCGGCAATACCGAAAAACCATAAAGGATTTAACTATTTTGTGAACCATGCATTTACACTCAAAAAAAGAGCAGCTTTTTTGGGAGAAATTTGCAACAACTCACACGGAATTGCAATAGCGGGAACACATGGAAAAACATCAATCACAACATGTGTAGCACATATTATGTACAATTCAAACGAAGGATGCTCTGCATTTTTAGGAGGAATTTCAAAAAATTTCAAAAGCAATTTCATACACAGTCCTCACAGCACAAATGTGGTTGTAGAAGCAGATGAATTTGACCGCTCATTTCATAATTTACACCCCCACATAGCACTAGTATCTTCAGTTGATGCTGACCATTTAGATATTTACGGAAATTACGAAAACATCGTATCGGCATTTCATACCTTTGTGGGACAAATTCAAGAAGGAGGCACCTTTATTTATAAATACGGGCTCGATTTCACTAAGATTCTTCCTGAATTACAAAACAAAAAGATTCAGACATACACCTACGACATTTCCAATGCGGAGGCTGATTTTTATGCTCACAAAATCACCAAACAAAACAATACCTACATCATTTCTTTAACAACGCCTTTTGGATCTATAGATAGCATAACCATTCAAATTCCCGGGTTAATCTCTGTTGAAAACTGCATTGCAGGAGCAGCACTTTCGCTCTGCAACTCGGTTCCAAAAGAAATTGTAAAAACAGCATTACAATCATATTTGGGTGTAAAACGACGATTAGATATTCAATTCAAAAACGAATCACAGGTATATATTGATGACTATGCACATCATCCCGAAGAATTACGAGCAACAATCACATCATTACAAGATTTGTATACTGACAAGAAAATTACCGGCATTTTTCAACCACATTTGTACAGCAGAACACAAGATTTTGCACCGGAATTTGCACAAAGTCTTTCACTATTAGATGAAGTAATTGTACTTGATATTTATCCGGCACGAGAAGAACCGATAGAAGGAGTAAGTTCAGAATTAATTTTCAAAGACATATCTATTCCGCACAAAACAATGTGCTCGAAACAAGAATTAATAGAAATTTTACATACAAAAAAAATTGATGTTTTAGTAACAATGGGTGCAGGAGATATCGACACCCTTATTGAACCAATTACAAATATGTTTACAAACACATGAAGCAGATACAAACATATATAATAAGTGGTATCATTGTAATAATTGCAGTTACCGGCCTCAGCTTTTCCGAAAGCACACGAAACTCTATGCTCTGTACTGAAATTGCAATAAACATAGACAACAACACCGACAGCAATAATTTTATTCGTCACCAAGATGTATTGCAACTTATTCAACCATATACAGATTCAATAAACTCACGAAAAATATCGTCAATTTCATTACACAAAATCGAAAAAACAATACTAAATCATCCGTCTGTAGAAAATTGTAATGTGTACATAACCGTGCATGGAAAAATGTGTATAGATATTTCTCAACGTACCCCCTTAGTGCGAATTGAATCAAAACACGACAGTTTTTACATCGACAAAAAAGGACGGCTCATGCCTCTTTCAAAAAATTACACATCACATTCAATTATTGCAACAGGAAATATAAATGCCGGGTATAGAGAAAAGTATAATATATTGATACCAAATCAAGATACAACCTTACACAACTTATATACTATTGCACAATTTATTACCAACAACGAATTATTAGAAAGTATAATAGAACAAATTCATATTACCGAAGGAAATGAATATATACTCGTGAGTAAAGTTGGCCCAACATACATACATATCGGTTCACCCGAACATTTAACATATAAATTACGTAATCTGGAAGCATTTTATCATTCAAAAAAAGCACGTGAATTATGGAATACTTACAGAACTATAAATCTAAAGTATAAAAATCAAATTATTTGTACCAAAAAGTAAATTCGCACTATTATGGAGTACACAGAAAACAAAACAAAAACAGAGAAAATTACAGAAAAAAGAAGCTTTTCTGCAATTGACATTGGAACAACAAAAATTGTTGCTCTCAGTGGGTACATTAATGACAAAAATGAAATTACTGTACTAGGCAAGGGTTATGCACCATCGATGGGAGTTAGTCGTGGTGAAATCATCAACTTAGAATACTCGGTAACAGCTATCAGACAAGCAGTAACAAAAGCAAAAGCAGAAGCAGGTTTTTTTAATCCTGAAGTAATTGTTGGAATTGCAGGAAAACACATTCACTCGACTCAAAATCGATGGTTTATCAATCGCCAGGATCCCGAAACATCAATTACCGAAGAAGAGGTTGATATGCTTCGAAAAGATAATAGGCACGTAAATTTAGAGCCTGATGAAGAAATTATTCATACCATTCCGCAAACCTTCAGAATCGACAACGAGCACGAAGTGGCAGACCCAAGAGGGATGACCGGAAGAAGAATAGAAGCAAATTTTCATATCGTTATCGGAAAAGGTACCGCTATTAAATTTATTCGCAATGCAATTCAACGAGCCGGCTTAGAAGTAAAAGATTTCATGCTGGAACCAATAGCTTCGGCAACATCTACCTTAACCGAGGAAGAAAAAAATATTGGGGTAGCACTCATTGACATCGGTGGCGGCACAACCGATATTGCAATTTATCATGATAATATTGTGCAATTTACGGAAGTTATTCCCTTTGGCGGAAAAGCTATTACAAACGATATTAGTAAAGGTTGTAATATATTACCCAAAGACGCAGAATGGTTAAAAACAGATTATGGAAACACCATTCAAGATTATGCAAAAGAAAATGAATACGTAAGTGTTCCCGGAATTAACGGACGAGCACCAAAGGAGATATCAATAAAACATTTGAGCGGGATTATTCAAGCCCGAATGGAAGAGATTATCGACGCAGCCCTCTTTGTTATCAACACATCAGGATACGCTAAAAAACTGGGTGCAGGCATAGTAGTTACCGGTGGTGGTTCATTACTCGAAAACTTACCCCAATTATTATCATTCAAAATCGGGATAGAGTCAAAAATTGGCACGCCAATTAACTTTGTAAATTACACAAACCATACTGAATTTAACAATCCGATTTTCTCAACCGGTGTTGGTCTATTGATACATGCTTCATCTACACACAACTACACAGAAGAAGTAGAAATGGAAGCAGTTAGCGAAATGGACGAACAAGCAGAGAAAAACTCAAAAAAAGGAATACAGTTCAAAAAACAAACAAGTAATAAACTCATAGAAAAACTCACTTCTATTTTTAAAGAAGGCTATACCGATACTAAGTTATAATCTTAAAAACAAGTAAATTATGGCAGATGAAATAATGAACTTCGATATTCCTCAGCAAAAAGCAGCAACAATCAAGGTTATTGGTGTTGGAGGAGGCGGTAGTAACGCCGTAAATCATATGTACGAACTCGGTATAAAAGATGTAGATTTTGTTATTTGCAATACCGACATGCAAGATCTTCAAAGAAGTCCTATACCAACAAAAGTACAGATTGGCAATGGGCTCACCGGAGGTCGAGGTGCCGGCAGTAATCCTGAAGTTGGACACAATTCGGCAAAAGAAAGCACCGCCGAAATAGAAAAACTCTTATCCGACGACACCCAAATGGTTTTTATAACAGCCGGAATGGGCGGTGGAACCGGAACAGGAGCAGCTCCGGTAATTGCAGAAATAGCAAAAAACTTGGGCATTTTAACCGTTGGTATTGTTACAATACCATTTGCATTCGAAGGGAAAACCCGATATCAATATGCCATAAAAGGGGTAGAAGCACTTCGGGAACATGTTGACTCTATGCTCATAATAAACAACGAAACATTACGCGAAAAATACGGAAATCTCAAAATTACCGAAGCATTTGCTCAAGCCGATGATGTGTTGACTATTGCAGCAAAAGGTATTGCTGAAATTATTACCGTAAATGGCGTTGTAAATGTTGATTTCGAAGACGTAAAAACCGTCATGAAAAACAGCGGTGTTTCTATTATGTCATCCGGCAATGCAAGCGGCGAAAACCGAGCAATTCAAGCAATTGAAGAAACCCTCGACTCACCACTGTTGAACAAAGCAGACATTCGTGGAGCAAAAGATATTTTGTTGAATTTCACATCCGGAACCAACGAAATTACCATGGACGAAATAAGCATTGTCACCAATCACATTATTGAAAAAGCAGAACGAGATGTGAACATTATATGGGGCTATGTAAAAAATGAGTCATTAGAAGATGAGATATGCGTAACGCTTATTGCAACGGGATTCGAAATGGAACACCTCCCCGATTTCACGCAAAAAGTACCCATAAAAGTCAATGAACTAAAACGAGAAGACGAAGAAACATCCGAAAAGAAAATTGTTGGTACACTTACAAAAGAAGAAAGTGATGCCGTGCAAACAGAAATCAATTGGGATTCGGCAAGTGGAAATCCGGAAAAAAAATTCAGGCTCATTAACCAAGACAGCCCATTTAACGGCATGCAACAAGAAGACGAAAACGAAACAGAGGTTGATATAAGCTTTGAATATGAAAAAGTACGAAAAATGGATGATATCACCGAATTCGAAAATCAACCGGCATTTCAGAGAAAAAAGAACAAAAAACAAGATGTTCACGAAAACAAAGAATCAGAAGATGACTCAACAAAAAAAAAAAATGAACCCTCCCGCTTCTCAATAGACGAAGATTCTGAAGGATTTCATTTGTCAAACAATAATAAGTATCTAGATTACAATGTAGATTAACAATATTTATAGTGCGGATATGCGTAAATTAAGGCTCGGCAGGTTCACTCTTGTCGGGTCTTTTTTTTTACTTACCAGTCAGGGTTTACAAGCACTGACGGGGTTTGCCGGGAACAAATGCACCGCCCCTGCCCCAACCTCAACAGTGGTCGAAGACCCTGTTGATGGTGATAGTAATAATAGGTCGTTTTTTAATACAACGCTGTCAGGTCTACGACGCTGACAGGTTTTTTATAATTCAACACCGTTATTTTACTTTTATTAATACAACC
>JAQICB010000148.1 GCA_027858745.1 Bacteroidales bacterium | reverse complement strand
AAACAGCAATCTTCAGCTCAAAAATAATTTAAAATAAGCCGTTATTATTTCATTATTTTTGATTGAACCTCACTATTTATAAGCGTTCTGAACCTAAAAAATTATATCGAACTCAGGTTATTAGATATATTTTCTTCCAAAAAGAACAACCTTCACACTACTACGTTATTTGCGAACGAAAGGTAGTAGAGTGTGGTAATCTCTACATTTTGTAACAATAAAATTAAGGAGGGCTCTCAGGATGATGTGCTTTGTTGCTTCTCCGATGTTATAGTCCCGAAGTGGGCGAAATAAATAGCTCAGTGTGTAAACTCAGGTTTTGAGGTTTAGATAAATCATATCCCACAAGCATAAACCCCAAAGTAGACGTGATAAAATGGTTAATTATTAATGGTTGTGGTGTATTGGACTGATAATCATAAATGACAAAAAAAAAGGCGGTTTAAAAAACCGCCTTTTTTTAAGAATTTCCATTTATATTATTAAAAATCTATACGTGCCCAGCCGTTTAACCACGAGTCTCCTGAGCCGATGTTTGTATCAGATTCGAACCATGAATCATCAATGCTCACATCTTTACCACCGGTAAATGTTGCAGACGTAGATTTTGCAACTGTTTCGACTTTAACGTTTGTTGATGTTTCGAATTTTTTGTTTTCTTCAACAGTTGGACCATTCGGGTCGTCAATTTCTGTGTCTCCGTCCATAACTTTTGACACTGAATATTTAATAGCTGCATCAGAAACATCAGAATTTACAACTGCATAATCAACAACTAAGTCGCCGTTGTTAACGTTTGTAAGTGTTTGGTTATGCTCAACATGAATAGAACGTTTGTCGAAACCGGTAACAACAGCGTTGTAAATTTTACCTTTTGTCCCTTCACGAAGTTTCATGCCATATATTCCGGCATTGTCGCTTAATTCATATCCACCGACTAAGGTTATGTTTGCCAATGTAGGGTTTGCAAACGGACTTACTGCGTTGTTTTTTGAGTTGTTATCACCTTCAAAACCACGATCTCCCATACCTGCTATTTGTTTTGCCAATAAATATTGACCTTTTCCTGACCAACCTTGTGTCCAGTCGAAACTGTCGTCTTTTGCACCATACACCATTGTATATTTAATGTTTACGGTACCACCAAAAAACTCAATTCCGTCGTCATCACCTTTATATATTTGAATATACTCAAGTGTTGTTCTGTTTCCAACACCGTAAAGCGATAAGCCGTTAGATTCGTGCTCTTCATCTAAACTTGTTCCGGTGTATTCAAGTATACAATATTTCATTATTCCTGAATTGTCGTCAGCTGCACTTCCTCCATAAGCTGCATCACCAATTTCTGAAGAACCTGCACCACCTTCTACGTTAATAGGAGCTTTACCACAAATGTGAATAGATCCCCATGCACCGCTTTCTTTCACGTCAGCAGTAAAAACGATAGGTTTTGCAGCAGATCCGACTGCTTCAATTTTCGCTCCTTGTTCAATCAATAAATAGGTAATAACGTCTGATTGTGCGACGATTTGGGCACCTTCCTCAATTGTTAAGATTGCCGGTGCCACCACGTGTACATCTCCACGTAAATACCATGTTTGATCACTGGTAAGCGTTAAGTCCTCAGTAATTTTTCCTGTGAGAACTGTGTCTGCGTTGTTTTCCGGATTTTCCGGGTCGTCTTTACACGATGTGAGCATCATGCCTAAAACTAAACTGATAGCTGCAATAGCTACATGTAATTGTACTTTTTTCATTGTTTTTAAATTTTAAAAAATAAATAAATAGTTAATTAATTGTATAAGAGATGTCTATATTTGCTGATATTCCTTTTTCAAAGTTTTTCAAAGTTTCGAATCGTTCGTATGTTTTAGTATCTAAATTGTAATTTACTCCCTGAACATATGTTTGTTCTTGATAGAGTATGTTTTTAATGCTGAGATTAACATTCCATACTTCAGACAGTTTGTTTTTTATAACCAAATTGAGTGAATGAAATGGTTTTTCGAAAATACTGCCCATGCCACCGCTCCCCACAGCATATAATCGTTGTCCATATACATTGTAGACAAGAGCTATGCTTGAAGTGTGTTTTTCATTTTCTCCGTATGTAAATTGGTATCCGGCATCTGCATTTATAAGATAGGGTGAAGCTCCCTGCATTGCTCGTGTTTTTTCGGTTTCGTTTGCATTGTCGGGAACCCGAATAAAGGTATATATATATGCTGCATTTGTGCCAACAAAAAATTGTTCATGTCTAATTTTTTTGATTTCGATTTCAGCTCCTGTCGCATATCCTCGTTCCGTGTTTTTGAATGAGTACATAATTGTTCCCCCGGTCGGTTTACTAATCATTTCGATAGGATTTTCCAATATTTTTCCATATATGCCGAGAGACATTATTTCTCCAGTTTTGGGGAATATTTCATATTTCAGGTCAAGATTGTAGTTGTAGCCATTTTCTAAATTTTTATTACCCTCGGTTTTTGGTTCGCCGTAAGCGGGTATAACACTTGCCGGAGATTTTTCGTAAAAACCGGGACGGGTAATAGTTTTGCTTGTCGCAAGTCGTATGTTTTTATTTTCTGTACGGCTATATTTTATATTTAATGTCGGAAATATATCATGTGAGGTCAATGGTATTTCTGTTGCCGTACCTATTTGATTATAATCTGTTACAGTTATGTCCGCATATTCATAGCGAAGTCCAAAATTAATGGTGGTTTGTTCGTTAGGTTCATAGTTTATGGAAGCAAATGCTGCTCCCAAAAGTTTTTGACCGGTATATAGCATGGGATAGCTGTTACCGTTTTTTATGTATATATTATTTGCTTCAAAATTTTCTTCGGAAAAAATATCCAGTGGTGTGTATGGGTTGGTAACAATATTTTGCACCGCAGAAATATCGTAAAAATAGACGTACGAATTAAAATCTTTCATTGTATAGCTACTTTCAATACCGGTTGAAATCTCATACGATTCGTTTTGCGGATGATAATTTCCTTTCAACGAGCCACTCAGGGTCGATTCTTGTTGGTCGGTAAAAAAACGTGCTGTTTCTTGCTGGTTGAGTGCAAAAAGATACCAATTATTATTTTGTTTAATGTAGGTCGTTTGTCGTCTGTCCGGAATAAATGATTCAGCTTGTGAATATCCTGCGTCCCACGACAATGATGTGCTACTCGTAATAGCTTTGTCTCCTAAGATTTGCAGATAATATAAACGGTTGTTCGAGAAATTGTAATTTCGAATAAACAGAGAGTCTCCTTCATTGTCCCAGCCGTCATATTTAAGTTCAGCAACATTTTCGGTTTCCGAGGTGTAAAATATATTTGCTTTGATAACCCCACCTTTGTGCGAAATGTATGAGGCACTGAGTAAATTTGTGAATTGTGTTGAATAGGTATATGTGTCTTTGTGAAATTTATTTTTAATAGTTCCGTCTGCTTTAAGTTGAGCATTATATACATAATCTTCAAATAAATAATCGTTGGAAAATGATGATGAAAAAAGCACTCCGAATTTTCCGTTTTTGAGTATATAGTAATTCCCACCGCTTATATTTAGAGAAATGTCGGGTAGTGCATTGTATTGCACATCGCCAAAGTGAGTCGAAAATATATCGCGAGATAATTCTTTGCTGTTTTGATTTCGGTTAACAATTTTGTATTCCTCCGGGAGGATTTCATTTCGTTGCTGCACATCAAATCCCAAAAAATTATCGGTTTCTGAATATGCTTCAATAAAATTTCTCCCGGTAGTTTGATTATTATATCCAATACCTCCACCAATGGTAAGAAATTTTTTGTCGGGATAATCTTTGGTTTCAATATTAATTAAGGCTCCCGAATAATCTGCATAATATTCTGCTGAATATACTTTATGAACGCCAATGTTTTTTACCACATCACTCGGAAAAAGATCTAATTGAATTACTTTTTTTGTCGGATCAGGTGAGGGAATAGGCATATTATTTAATAAAGCTTTATTGTACCGGTCACCCAAACCGCGTACAAATAATTGGTTGCTGCCTATCATAGAAATCCCCGACATTTTTTTAATTCCCGAGGCAACATTCGATGCACCTTTTCGGGAAAGTTCTTGTGCACCGATACTTGATTGCATTACTGTTGCGTTTTTTTGCTCGAGTAACGATATTATCTCACTTTCTTTGTTAGCACGAGCCGTTATTACTACTTTATCCATTTCTACTGCGGCAATAGATAAGTTAAAATTAAGAGTAATAGTTTGACCTTTTTTTAGGGTGATATTTTCTCGTACTTGATTTTCATATGTTATATAGGTACAAACAACGGTATATGTGCCGGGCTGAACGTCCAGTGCAAATGTGCCGTCGTAGTTACTCATTGTGCCTATTGTTTCATTTTCCATTAAAAATATTGTTGCTCCAATTAATTCTTCTTGCGTTTGTGCATCTAATATTGTTCCTTGAATCATACTTGGTTGTGATACTCCTATAATACTTCCTAACCCCATTGTAAGTAATACTAATAATCTTTTCATTTATATTTTTTTATACAATTAATAAATCTGTTCGGGAACAAAACTATAGCATGTATTTTATTCGTAGTTTATGTGAATTTTAATAAACTATTAAGTTTTAAAAATGCTCGATTTTTCTGTAAGTGTTTGGTTTTTAGTGTTTGGTTTGTTTTTTTAATGCGTAATGAGGTGTAAATAAGTTGGAAAAAATTAACATATAAATAACACGTTGGTAAATTCGAGTTTACATTTCAGTTATAGATTTGTAGCCATGAGTTATAAAGTATTAATAGCAGACGACGAACCGGATATAATTGAATTCTTAGAATACAATTTATCGAAAGAAGGTTTTATAGTAATATCCGCAACAAATGGTAAAGATGCTTTCAAAAAAGCATTGTCTGAGCGGCCCGATCTAATATTGTTAGATATTATGATGCCTGAAGGAGATGGCGTTGAAATTTGTAGTGAATTGCGTGCTCATCCCGAATTTGAGCATACCATTATTGTGTTTTTAACAGCTCGAAGCGAAGATTATTCGCAAATTGCAGGCTTTGAAGTTGGGGCAGACGATTATATAACTAAACCTATACGACCGCGAGTGTTGGTTGCACGTATTAATGCCTTGCTCAAACGAAAAATGTCGCCGAAAACGATGGCAGAAAATATTCTTGATTTTGGCGGTATTACCATTGACCGAAATCAACGCTTGGTGTTTTTGCAGGGAGAAGAAATGTTTTTGCCTAAAAAAGAATTTGAAATTCTTAATTTACTAGCATCAAAACCCGGTGTTGTGTTTACCCGTCAGGAAATGTATAATTTAATATGGGGAACCGAGATTTTTGTTGGCGACCGTACAATTGATGTACATGTTCGAAAAATTCGCGAAAAAATTGGTGATACATATATTAAAACAATTAAAGGAGTCGGATATAAATTTGTGAGCAAATAATATTTAAAAGATTACATATTTTTACCCCCGTATAATATGTAATTCTGTTCAAGAGGAATCCGAAAGGGTTCCTCTTTTTTTGTTATAGAAATAAAAGAAGGAGAATTATAGAAAACCTGAGTTCGACGTAATTTTTCGAGTTCAGGTTAATATAAAAAGCTATGTAGCCACCCAATTTATTATGTGACCTAACATTTAACCAAATGATAACGTCTTAAATAATATGGGAAAAACTATAATCTTCGCACAATTTCTACATAGAATTGAAGGTAATTAATACTACCGGATTGTCGGGTAATTCCTCGGGTAATGTAATTAGTATATCGGATTTTGTATGTTGAATATCTAACTGTTTTGTAGGATTGGATAATTCATATGCGGATGAAATGCTCGCATTTTCTAATGGAATTACAAGTCTACGATCCTTGGGAAGTGTTTGTATGTGAGCATATAATTTTCCCGGTTTAGTGGTATAACATCCCCATTCGGGTTCTTCTGTAAACGGACTGCGACCCGCACCGTAAATGCTTTCACCGTATGTTTGCATCCAACTGCCAATAGCTGTTAATATTTGTATATCTTGTCGGGGAATACTTCCGTCACCTTTGGGACCAATGTTAAGTAAATAATTACCATCGCGGGAAACAATTATTTGTAATTCCTGAATAAGTGTGTCAACCGATTTGTATTCATCTTCTTTCGAAATTGTATAGCCCCATCCTCCATTCATTGTTTGGCAGGTTTCCCATTGTCGGGGCAGGGGAGCATTCGGAATTTTTTCTTCCGGACACATAAAATCACCTAATTCACACTCGCGTTTTACTCGTTCGTTTACTATAATAGTTGAATCGAGTGATATAACGTAATTGTACAAATCAATCGCATCGGCTTTGTTCCACCAATCTGTACGTGTTACCGGAGTAGTGTCGTTGCACCAATCGCCATCAAACCATAGAATAGCAGGAGAGTAGCGGTCAACTAATTCTTTGACTTGCTTTTTCATATCGTCTACATATTCCGGTTTGTCGTCAAGAGTATGAAAACGTGAAAAATATGCAAAAGCTTCCTGTGAAGGATGATTCCAATCGAGAATAGAATAATATAAACCAAATTTGATATTTTGACGTTCACACTCTAATTTGAGTTCCATTAACAAATCGCGTTTAACACCCACATAGTTGTATATATCAAAAATTTTTGTTCCGGTATAATCTGTAAAACTTAAAGCTTCTGTTCTCCACATTGCGAGCCCTTCGTGATGTTTCGCTGTGATAATAATGTATTTCATTCCTGCTTGTTTGGCAAGGCGAGCAATGTGTGCTGCATTAAATTGTATTGGGTTAAATTTTTGAGTAATTGTTGTTTGATACTCTTCTTTGGGAATAGAATCTAAAAACTGAACCCATTCGCCGTGTCCATATTGTGAATATGAGCCAAAATGAATAAACATACCGAATCTATCGTGATACCACCATTCCATTTTTTCGGGAATGGTATATTGAGCAGATAAATTAAACGAGAATAATATTCCTATAATAAAAGGTACAAAAGTCAGTTTCATTATTACAATATACTATTTATCTACAAACTTATATTAAAAAGTGTAATAAATATTTCGGTTCAAAAAATATCTGTGTATTTTTATCAAAAATTTTATGTATGAAAGAGAGTCTCTTAATTGATAATCTATCAATAGATTGTGTAATATTCGGGTTTGACGAAGGAAAGTTAAAAGCATTATTTATTAAACGAAATACTGAGCCCTGTAAAGGAATGATGTCGCTACCCGGTGGTTTTGTGTATGTTGACGAAGATTTGACACACGTTCCCGCCCGCCGATTAAAAGATTTAACTGGACTGAAAAATGTGTTTTTGCGTGAAGTTGGTGCATTTGGGAAAATTGACCGTTATCCTGAACGACGAGTTATAACCATTGGTTACTATGCACTGATAAATAGTTCTGATTATAAACTTGATGTTGGAGCCGATGCTCAAGACGTACGTTGGATTTCGGTTGATGAGGTGCCTGAATTACCTTTTGATCATACAGAAATATTTGATGCTGCATTAATAAAACTTCGAAAACATGTGCGTTACGAACCAATCGGGTATAATTTGTTGCCGGAAAAATTTACTATTACCCAATTGCAAACATTGTATGAAGCAATTTTGAATAAAAAGATTGATAATCGAAATTTTCGGAAAAAACTTGCTAAAATTGGTATTTTAAAAGATTTAAAAGAAAAGCAGAAAAATGTATCGCATCGTGCGGCGAATCTTTATTCGTTTAATAAAAAGAAATATGAAACATTAGTTGAAAAAGGTTATACCTTTGATTTTTAATGATCACTAAACCAAATTTTATGAAACAGTTTATTTTTTTATGTGTATTGGTATGCAGTTTATCTTTTAGTTCTTTTGCACAACAAGAACAAGAAATCGATTCGAAAATCACACAAGTTACCGTATTTACACAAGATGCACAGGTTCAACGAGAAGGTGCGTGTCGGGTGCTATCGGGACAAACTATTGTGAAATTCACGGGTCTTTCTCCTTATATTTTAAAAGAAAGTATTCGGGTTGAGGGTGGAGCCGGATATACCATCATTTCGGTGCAACATCAGCATGATTTTATTAATGAACTTGAGAAACGAAAAGATATTGAAGATATTAATTCTAAAATAGAAAAGCTTAAAGCTCAGATTGAAGATGAAAAAACGTATGTGAGGATTGCTCAGGATAAAATAGAGTTCTTGCATTCAAATAAAGTAGTTGGCGGAAAAGAACAGGGAATTAATCCTGAGACTTTTAAATCACTCCATATTTTTTTTGGTTCAAATCTTGAATTACTTTATCTTGAGGTGTTGAAACGAAATCGTGCAATAAATGAATATAAAGATGAAATTCTAAAATTAAACAATCAATTAATTTCGCTTAATAGTAAATCGAAATTACCTTCGGGAACCGTTTTGGTTACGGTCGAATCTAAACAAGAAAAAAATATATCTCTGAAGCTGAATTATTTAGTTAAAAACGCAACATGGTACCCTTCATACGATATTCGGTTTGTCAGCTTAAATAAACCGCTCGATATTACGTATAAAGCTAATATTAAACAAAACACCGGTGTTGATTGGGAAGATGTATATATTGTCTTGTCGACTGCTCAGACTGATATTTCTGCTATTTTACCGGAACTACATCCGTATTATTTGGAATATTTGTATCCTGAAATTCGCAGAGCAATGGTATCAAAACCCGGTATGTATGCAGCAGAGAAATCAAAAGATTTTGCATATAATGAGATTGAAGAGGAGCCCGAAGTGTTAATTCGCGGAAGAGGTACTATCGGAGATGCTACACCTTTATATGTTGTTGACGGCGTGCCGCAAAAAAGTATTTCCAATATAGACCCTTCCGAAATTGCTCATGTTGAGGTGCTCAAAGATGCCTCTGCAACAGCAATGTATGGTAGTCGTGGCGCCAATGGTGTGATGTTAATAACAACAATAAAAAATGCAGATGACTTTTCTGCCCCATTAACTATTACTTCTAAACGAGAAATATCTAATGAATATAGTATTGAGGTAAAGCAAACGATTGTATCCAATAATAAAAAAACAACTATTAACTATAAACAAGCATCTCTATCTGCCAATTTTGAATATCAAAGTATTCCAAAATTGTCTGAACATGTTTTTTTAATTGCCAAAATAAGCGACTGGTACAGTGCTGAATTTATTGACGGTATGGCACATATTTATATGGAAAATGCCTATGTGGGAGAAACAGAAATATATACCGAACAATTTAAAGATACTATGGAAATTTCATTTGGTATAGATAATAATATAAGCATCGAACGTGAAAAAATGAGGGATTTTTCGAAGCGTCAATTTATTGGTTCAAACACAACAGAAACTATTGGATATACCATACGAGTACGGAATAATAAATCGTATCCGATTACTACAAAAATATTCGATCAGGTTCCTGTGTCCAAACACAAAGAGATAACGGTTGAGATTATTGAATTGTCTGGAGGGACGTATAATTCAGAAACCGGAAAAGTGGAATGGAAAACAGATTTACAAGCTCATGGAAACAAAGAGATAAAGCTTACCTATTCGGTTAAATATCCGAAAGATAAAAAAGTTATTGTTGAGTGAGATGTTAACACTTCAGGTTTTAAGTTAATTAATTATATCGAATTCAGGTCATAATAATTGTCAGCAGTTCGTGCTCCTTGAATTATTGCATTGAGCATTTGGTAATCAAAAACTTTTCCGGTATGTCGGTTGAATATACCAAATCCGTGATTTTTAAGACTACCTTCGTCCCAATAGAATGGAATTAGACCATTTTCTATAGCTAGTTGTGTAATATATCTCACATAATATGCACGAGAATTGAGGTTTGTTTGTACAATATCTTGGGGTAACATTGTTCGTCGTATTGCTCCATATTCACCTAAAATTACCGGAATACCTTTTTCTACAAATTGTTCTTTCATCATTGCCATATATTTAACGGCAGCATCTTCTTCTCCCCAAGTCGGATTTCGAAGGGTATCGGTTTCTGATAGATACGGTTTGCCCCAATAATAATTCATACGCCCCCAGTCTGCATTTTCGGTAAGCCCGCAGAAATTGAAGGGGGTGTAGTAATGTACTTCGACCATTAATCGATTTTTTACCGTGTCTTTTGGTAAGGTTTTCATCAGCGAATTGGTCTTTTCAATATCGGTAGACGGTCCTTGAACAATGAGAACTCGGTATGCATTTCGTCCGCCGGTTGCACGAACTACATCAATAAATGTTTGTAAGTAGGAGTGTAACACTGCCATTTGTTCTGCATTGTTCACATTGGGTTCGTTTGTTCCGGCAAACAGAAGTCGTTCGTCGTAATCGCGGAAATAGGACGCAATTTGCTCCCAGAGAGCTTGTTGTTTTGCATTATTTTCTACTTGTTTGTCGGGCGTGCAGTTATTTTCGAGCCAGCCGCCATCCCAGTGTATATTAAGTATAACATACATATCGTTTTCAATGCAATAATCTACAACTTCTTGTACACGTTTAAACCAAGACTCTTTTATTTTTACGGTTTTACTGCTCGTTGTATATTGATCCCATGCGCAGGGAATACGAATTGAATTGAATCCGTTTTTCTTTACTTCATCAATAAGTTTTTTTGTTACCTGCGGATTCCCCCAAGCTGTTTCGCCCCCGGTTGCTTCTAATGTGTTGCCAATATTCCACCCTAAGCCCATTTGAGCGGCAATTTCCCAAGCATTACTCGACATTTCGGTGCTGTCCGGTGGAAGAGGAGCAGTGTTGTATGAGGGAAATAAGGCTTTGTCTTGTGCAAACCCTATACTTGTAATAAGTGTTGTACACATTAGAATTATAAGAGAGAAGGTATAATTTGAAAAATGCTTCATAACAGAGGTGTTTTTATGGTTTACGTTTTATGCTTTTTATTGTATTTCTATGAGGTGTAATTCGTCAAGATAGATGTCTGCATCTTTATCAAGATTAATAATGATTTGTATTATTTCTTTCGGATTAAGACCATTTTGAAATATTTTAAAATCAGAGAGAGGAATAATTATTTGCGTCCATTCTTCTGTTATTTCTTTTTTGGTGCTATATTTTGCAGATACAGTAACTGCCTCGGATTCCTTGTAATAGCTGTCGGAAAATTGTATGGTAAGCGGGAGTGATGTTACTGACAAGCCGGTGGTGCGAATATAACAAGACAGAGCCCAGGTTTGAATGTGTTGTGTCATGTCAACTACGTGCCAGTTGTTCCACGCAAAACCTATGCGAATGTCTGAACTGCACATTTCGGCATCCCATTTCATATGAAGGGCTGAGTTGCCTTTTTTAATGGGACTTGTAACTACAGATATTGTTTTACAGTCTTCGGGTTCAAAGCCCCATTCGTGTGAAAGTTTGTCTGCATATATTTTTGTTGGAATGCCAGTGTTGTTTTCACTTTTGCTCTCTTTATTTTGTTCAGTAATTTGAATAAACTGTAGCTCATCAATGTACAAACCCCCGGTATTGCCATCAAAAAAAGTAACTAATTGTTTAATTCCCGAAGCATTTAGCCCAAGTTCTTTTATTTGAAAATAACTGAGCGGAATTATAACCTCTTTCCATTCTTCGTTGATACCCGATCCTTCGTAAAAAATGTCAACAGGAAATACGGTTTCTGAGGATAATTCACCTTTGTCTAAAAAAGTCATTCCTATTGGTATATTATCCATGGTTCCTTCTACGGTTCTTACAAAAAAACGAAGTGCCCAAGTGTCTAGGATGTCTGACATATCTGTTGGCTGCCAATTGTTCCAATTCCATCCTACGCCAATCCAATCGCATTCCGCTTTGGTTTTATCCCACACAACTTTGAGGGATGCAGCACCGCTTTTTTTAATATCATTTACCACGTTAAATTCTCGACAGGCATCAGATTCAGCGCCCCAGGTGTTTTTGAGCATATCGGTGTAAATATCGGTAGCCGTAAATCCACTTGATGGGGATGTTTTCTGACTTTTTTGTGTTGTGGTTACTTGACTTTTTTGCGGATTGCGTTGACTTTCTTCTAATTCAATAAGCTGAAATTCATCGAAATAAAATTCGGCAGTTCCGTTGAATCCTAGAATTAATTGTGTTATTTCCGATGGGTTCAATCCGTTTTCAATAATTCGAAAGTAGCTCAAGGGAATAATTACTTCTTTCCATTCTTCTGTTATCTCTGTTCCTTCGTAAAACATTGAATTAACCGTAATTGTTTCTGAAGATTTGTTTGATTCATCAAGAAAATTTATCATGATGGGAATAGAATTCACCGTGCCTTCTATGCTGCGAATGTAAAATCGAAGTCCCCAGGTATCTATAATGTCCGACATATCTACAATTTGCCAATTGTTCCAAGCAAAACCGGCACCTATCCACCCGCAACCTTTTTCTGATTGATTCCATTTCATGTGTAATGATGAACTGCCGGCTTTTTTTACATCATTTACGACGACAAATTCGCGACAATTATCTTTTTCTAAACCCCAGGTATTTTTTATCACATCAGTGAATATATCGGTTGCGGTAAATTTGTCGCTATAATCACTGTTTTTTTTCGAAGTTGTAACATAATATGGGTCATTGTCTTCTGAGGTATCTAATGCGAGCGGAACAAAATGAACGCACGAGCTAAGCATCATGAGAATTGTACCGAAACTGATAAGTAATATTTTATTTTTCATAATGAATATATTTTCCGATTTTACAATGGTGCTCCTTGAGTTAATATAATAAAGTCAATATCGCATCCGAGAGTTGGATTTGCGGTTCCTGCCGAAAATAGCATGACATATACGCTTGTTATTTTGCTAATTTCTTGAATATTGTTTCCCACAGCGGCATCATCATTTGTTAATGCAGATAGAGGTATCGAAACTTTTTTCCATTCGGTACCCGTAACTTGATACCGATGAGTGTATGAATCTTCGCTTGCTTCTTCATGTGTACCGTTTTCGTTATCGTCTTCTTTGGTTTGGAGTGTTACAAATGTTTCGGGATATCCATTTCCGCGAACAAAAAAGTTAATGTAAGTTGTTGCGGTATCTGCATCGTTAAATGGTAAATAATCTGAGTCGGTAAGTTCAGAAGCTTGAAATGGTGGAAGCCCTGCGATGTACCACGCATTTCCCGGTTCAGATCCTTCAAGATTTAAGTATGTATCACCTTGAGGAATTACACCTTCTGTTATGAGTGTTCCGGTTCCGTTTGTTTGAGTTCCGGGCCAAACATCGATTGTAGATATTTCAAAATTGTGTACAACAATTCCGTCTTCTTGGTAATTGTGCAAACCGCTTATCTCAACAGTGCTTTTCATTGTATCGGCTTGTCCGGTAAATGAGAGTGAAACATCGCATATTTCTTTTTGAAAGAATATATTATCGGCTGTACCATTCCACGTAGCTATTGTAGTGTCGAGTATTTTTGTTTTTCCCGACAGTGTTTTTATTGCTCCTGATTTTCGTCCGGTAATGGTAAGGAGCCATTGGTTTTGTGTGGTCCACGTGCCACCAAAACGAATGGAGTCTGTAGTTGAAAAATCTATGGTGGCACTTGGAATAGAAAGTGAGTCGAGAATTTTAAATCCGCCATACAAATCTACAATATCAGGACCGACAGGATCTTCTTTTTCACAACTCACAAAATTTACCACTATTGTTAGTGCAAAAATATATGTTATCAATTGTTTCATAATGGTATTTTTTGGTATTAAAACATCAAATTAAATAATATAAAAACTTGGTTGATTTGATAGTCATTATCTGAATTTTTTGCATCGAACAAGTTGAATTGATTTCCTTGCAAGGTAAGAAAAATGTTATCGTTAAATCGATAGCGAAAGCCCATAGAGTATAAACCTTGTGTTCCGTCGTAGGTTTGTAGATTGTAATCGGTAATGACATTAAATTCGTTACGAATACTCAAATATTCGGTTCCTTTGTAAACTAAATAATGTGCCCCGATTAGTACATCAAAACGATTTACAAGTTCTTTCTCAACACCAATATCACATGATGTGCTGCGTAGATTTACATCCGAGACCAATCCTAAGCCGTCTCTGTCTGAACGTGCATATTGTACACCACCGGTAAGTGCAAGGGTTTTTTGTAAATCAAATAGTGTGTGGAGATTTATTTTGTTATCCCATTGTGCTAAGATATAATTACGAAGCTCTTCTGTTCCTTCGCCACGAACATTACGGAGTAATTGAAGACCGAGCTGAGATGTGTATGTATGGAGACTGTCGGTATAGTCTGCTTTAAAGGTGAAACCTTGTCTGTTTGGTGTAGCCTGACCGTATGGTGTAACGTGATTGTAAACAGGGTTATATGCCATTAATTCAGGAGTAATTGTTTGATTGTATACGCTCGCATCTTTTATCATATCCAATAAATTTACCGAACGGGTATACATATTTGGTGAAACGGTTTCAAATAATTCCGGTGTTTGAGAATAATCAATGCGTTTTGATTGTGCACCGGCACTAAAGAAATCATCGCTCACTCTTCGGAATGTTCCCGAAAGAGTAAGGCGGTTTGACTTAAGTGTTTTTTGTATTCCAACTTCAAAAAAGTTTCCTTCTCGATTTATTGTGTTTACATTATTTGTGTCAATATAATGAATGCCCGACGTACCTGCTTCACCAATAATTGTAAAAAAAGATGCATCAATATTCATGCTAATCGAAGTTACATCGTTATTGTATTTTTCGTGTTCGGAATTTGAAACGGTTTTGGGCAAATCAAATAAGTTAATATAATTAATACCGATGTGTGATGTCTCGGTAATGTTTATGTATGCTTGAGCACCGCCTTGTAATCTATCGGGGGTTACGCCATCGCTTAAGCTTCTATTGCGAAACACAAAAGCACTGAGGTCGCTTGTGTGAATAAATGAATCGAATCCTAATCGCGTCGAAAGCATACCGCCTTGCTGTCGCCATGCGTTTCCGTAATTAAAGTTTTCTTGTAATTGAATTGAGCGAATATCATTAAATATTTCCGGGTCAAATTGAGAAAATTCTCCCTCATTATTAAAAAGGGTATAGGGGGTCATTTTGTGATCAATATCGCCAAATTTGTATTTAAAGTATTTTCCGGCTACGCCTTTTATGTATATTTCCCGTAATTCCAGACCGGCTCCTTGCCCCCAAAATCCGCCAATTTCGTTTTTCAAGCGTAATGTTGCACTTACTCGAATATTTTCTATGGGTAATATATTTAATCGTAAATCAACTAATGCGTCGCCACCAATATTGTTATCAATATTAAGTGTGTCTGAGGGAGGAAGCCAATTGTGCTCCATCATTCCGCGAGTTGTTCCGTTGAATGTAATTTTTTCATTTTGTGCAAATGATGCTATGCACAAAAATGTAAACGTGAGAATAAGATGAATTTTTTTCATATTATAAGGTAAGTTAGTATGCATATTTTTTTTATGTGCTTTCATTAGAAGAATATTTTCATTTCCAGTGAGCTTTCAAATCCATTGTAATGACTGTCACTCGAGTAGGTGTCGTTAAACGTAAACCATCGAGTACGTAAGTTTAAATTAATTAAATGTCCGACCACAAGGTCTAATCCGAGACCAAGAGATTTGCCTGTTTGGTTGAATTTTCTCGAACTGTTCAATGTAGGAGCTTGTAAGACCTCGTTGCCATTTATATTTTCATATCCGAGATAACTGGTTAATACTAGTTTTTCGGTAATAGTAAAGTATGCCTCTAATTCGTGATAGTGTGCATGCACAAATGCTTTTTCTTTGCCTACCGGAATCGCGGAAAAGTCATTTTGTGTTGTGGTAATTGATGCTAAATAGAATACATAAACTGGTTTGTCGAATAGAAAAAATTTGTATTTTAAATTACATTCTGATACAGCAAAATGTATGGGTGTTCCTGCAAAATCTGCGTGAGTTGTGTCTATTGAGCGTTCTTCATAATATCCTCTAAAATAAGTGTAGAATGTGCTGTCGGGACCAATATTTGATTGGTATTGGAAAATGCGTGAGAAAACCAATCCGTTAATGCGGTGCACATACGAAATAGTTGAAGCTCGCTGTTCGAGTTCTTGCGAAACCCCGCTTGCTACATTTATTTTGAGTCCTGCTATGTTAAATTCTGTGCGAAGGTCTATTCCTTTTCGGTTTCCATTGATGTAATCCACATCAGACATATACGCCCCGGTTGGATTCGACGATCCTCCTTCACCGTTGAAACCGGTTGCATCTTCAAGAAAAGTTTTAAAACCGCCGTTAAGATTTATAAATTCGGGTTCAATGTAATAGCCGTGTAATGTAATTGGGAAAGTAAGTAAATTTCGTCTCGAAAGAATTTTGGCATCAATTCCATTTCCTGTTCTCATTTTCATGTCGGAGGATTGTACATTTTGTCCGTGAGCAATTTCTCCTGAAAAAGTAAGGTCATTATCCCACAAGTTTACACTAAAATCGGTTGAGTATACCCGGTATCCTACAAATTTACCATTGATGCTGTCTGATTTCGAAATAGATTGATAGGTGTTGATGCCTACATAATGTTGTCCGAAATGTCTGATAACACTTCCACCGTATGAAATGTCGGGAATGGTGTTGAGGTACGAGGCTTGTCCGCCATTATTGGGGGTTTTTGCAATCAATGCTTTTGCTTCAAAATTACCGGGAATGTCATTCATGGTTACTGTTAGTCCTTGCACAAACTGATTGCCCCATCGGAACGAACGGAGCATTGTTCCTTGCCCGTAATATGATTCGTAGTTTTGTGCAGTGGTTTGGAAATAGTCCCACGGATTTTTTTCGAATAAACTCTCTCCATTGTTTTCGCTACTCCAAAGGCTGAGTCTTGAAAGTTTTGTGTATTGAATACCACCGAGACGAAATGAAATGTTTCCGTGGTTTGTGTTGATGTTTCCATCAATATTTACGCCTAGTGATAAGCCTGATTCGTTGGTGTTGTACCCTAATCCTTGCATGGGAGAATATAGAAATATATCGGTATGAAAGTATGTTCTTGCTGTTGGTCTGCCCGATATGTCTAATTGGAGTTGTGGATTGCGCCCGCCGTCGTTGGTGCTGAGTAACATTTTTTCTTCTGCATATGATCCGTCAAATAATTCAGACAGATTGCGATAGTAAAGCATGCCACGATAATTACCGTTGATGTAAAATCGTTTTAATGGCTTGCGTTCGACAAAATCGTTTTGCAAGCTATCTTTTTCTGTTTTTGGTTGTCCAGTTCCTGCATATAGGGAGGAATGAAAACACACAAATAATGTAATGATGAATATGATAATACGATGCATAATTTTTGATTATGTATATTAGGTATATATTCTCTCTTTTTTAAATATTGTGTAAATATATAAAAAGTTATTGTAATTTTTACGCCTACTTATCGTATTTTATACGCAAACTTTAGTATATTTGTAAAGAATTATCTAAATAAAATTTATGGGGTGCTTGTTTAAATTGCATAAAATCAGCTTGTTGCCTTTTTTATTTTGCGTGGGTTTTTGTTTGTGCACCTTGCAAACATTTTCACAAAATTTTGAAAAAAGAAAAATAATTGATTTTAATTTCGATTGGAAATTTGCATTAGGACATGCTTGTGATGTTCATCAAGATTTTAATTTTGGTACAAATCATTTTTCGTATTTGGCCAAAACAGGATATGGCGACGGAGCTGCTTCTGAAAAATTTGATGATCGGGCATGGCGAACAGTTCAATTGCCGCATGATTGGTGTGTGACCTTGCCTTTTGATGCTCGTGGTTCTAATAGTCACGGTTCTAAAGCTATCGGGAAATATTTCCCGGAACATAATATTGGCTGGTATCGAAAATCTTTTTTTATTCCGCTCTCTGATACAAGTAAACGAATTCGTGTCGAGTTTGAGGGGGTGTATCGAAATTCTCGGGTGTTTGTGAATGGCTTTTATCTTGGAACGGAACAAAGCGGCTATACGAGTTTTGACTATGATATTACTGAATATTTGAATTTTGGTGGAAATAATGTCATTTCAGTTCGTGTGGATGCAGGCTTCGAAGAGGGTTGGTTTTACGAAGGGGCGGGAATATATCGTAATGTTCGTCTGGTAAAAACCTCACCGCTTCATGTCGCACAATATGGAACGTTTGTGACAACAAATCATACTGATGCTCTCGCGGAGGTTTCTATTCGTACAACTGTTCAAAATGACTATAATTCGGATGCAGAATGTCTTATTGAGCATACTATATATAATAGTAAAGGAGAAAAAGTGCAATCTGTTTCTCAAAAAACGGGAACAATTCGGGCACGAGACAATGCTGAGTTTTTTGTGAATACGATAGTAGATAATCCGGTAGAATGGTCTTTGGAGAATCCGTATCTGTATGTCTTGCACACACGTATTTTGTCGAACAATACGGTGCTTGATGATTATCGTACTGAGTTCGGAATTCGGAATCTTCGTTTTTCCGCCGACAGTGGTTTTTTCTTAAACGGCAAGCAGGTAAAAGTGAAGGGTGTGTGTGTGCATCAAGATCATGCCGGTGTCGGCGTTGCTATTCCGTACGAATTACAAAAGTGGCGTATTCAACAATTGCAAGACTTTGGGGTACATGCTATTCGCACCGCACATAACCCTCCAAGCCCTGATTTGCTGCAGATTTGTGATGAATTGGGAATGTTGGTTATGAATGAACTTCGTTTAATGGGAATTAATGAATATCATACATATCATATGCGTGAACTAATCATGCGTGATCGTAATCATCCGTCTGTTTTTATTTGGTCGCTCGGAAATGAGGAATGGCAAATTGAGGGGAGCGAGAAAGGTGCTCGTATTATTGAACGTATGCAACATTATGCTCATCAACTTGATTCGTCTCGGTATTTTACTGTAGCTATTAGTGGTGGGTGGGATACCGGAATTGGTACAAAAGTACAGGTTATGGGATACAATTATTTGCGACATGGAGATATTGATAAGCATCATGCATTGTTTCCGTGGCAACCGAGTATTGGAACCGAGGAGAGCAATACGGTTCGTACTCGTGGAATCTATGAAACTCGTGATGATAAGTGCTGGTTAGCTCCTAAAAATTTATATGATGATGGAATGGAGGGTGCTTGGAAGTTTTTTTACGAGCGTGATTTTCTCGCGGGATTGTTCTATTGGACCGGGTTTGATTATCGAGGAGAACCAACTCCTTACGGCTGGCCGGCGGTTGTGTCGCAATTCGGGATTTTTGATCTCTGTGGTTTCCCGAAAGATAATGCTTATTATTTAAAGTCTTGGTGGCCTCGAAACCCCGAACCTGTGGTGCATGTGGAAAGTCATTGGAACAGAACTCCGGGTGATACCATTGATTTGCTTGTGTATAGTAATTGTAAAGAGGTTGAGCTGATACGTAATAATGTGAGTTTGGGACGGAAATCGATGCCGTTTAATGGGCATATTACATGGCCGGTATACGTAGATCCGGGAACCTTGATTGCCTATGCCTATGGCGATAGGACAGATGCGTCGGTGTCGATGGATATACAATTGTGTGAACAGGTTTTACACACCAGTGGCAAACCGTCAAAAATTGTATTGAATGCTCATAAAACAAATGTTGCGGCAAACGGACAAGATATGGCGATTGTAACAGTTTCTGTTGTTGATAAACAGGGTAATCCCGTTCCGGACGCTCATATTCCTATACATTTTAGTATAGATGGTCCGGGAAAAATTATCGGTGTTGGTAATGGCAATCCTTTAAGTCACGAACAGGATATATTTCAAGATAGCTTCGCTATAATTGAAATGTCCGGATTGCAAGAGTTACCTGTTGCTCATCTTAAAAACAGACCCGAAGTTGCACATGGATATGATTATAGTTCGTGGCGTGATGCCTTTTCCGCCGAAAGTGACGATTGGCAAGAATATACCGATACTTTATTAATTATTCGCGGAACTTTTGTTATTGATTCTTTGCCCGGTGACGCACAGGTAAATTTCTTTTCGAAAAGTATATTGAAAAATCAATCGCTCTATATTAACGGACATCTAATTCGTGCGAATATCCCGACTGATGATCCGAATCTATCTTTTGTTTTAGATCATTCGATTGTGAAGACAGGGGAAAACGAATATTGTGTGATAGGGCAAAAATTACGCAGGAAAAATCCATGGGAAATGCCAAATCGTGACCCGGGATTAATTCGCATTATCTATCCGCATGAAGGATGGAAGCGAAATGTGTTTAATGGTTTGGCTCAGGTGCTTGTGCAATCGACTCATGAAACCGGCATCATTAAGCTTACAGCAACTGCCAAACATCTTAAGTCTGAAAATTGTATAATCCAATCAATAAAATAATATGAAAGTAGTACACCACATTCTCATTTTTGTAAGTTTATATGCTATGATGTCTTGTGCTTCAAGTTCCTACGAAAAAGATGATTCTTCAATTACAGTTCGGGTCAATTCATTTGATATTAGTTTGCATATGATTTCGCCTACAATTATTCGTGTTACTGCTGCTGCTCCAGGAACAGTTTTACACGATACCAGTTTAATGGTGGTGTCGCAGGAAGAAATATATACCGACTGGGAGGTTGAAACGGAAGATGATACTATTTTTGTAAAAACCTCGGAGCTATTGGTTACGCTTAATTCCAAAACCGGAGAACTGTGTTTTAAAGATACGTCCTGTGCGGTGTTATTACAAGAAAAAATTGGTGGGGGTAAATGGATGAAAAAGTCGCAAACTGAAGGAGCAGATTATTACGAAATTCAGCAAGTTTTTGAATCTCCCGATGATGAGGCTTTTTACGGATTGGGTGCTCAGCATCACCGATATATGAATTATAAGGGGAAAGATGTGGAATTGGCTCAGCATAATTTAGTTTCTTGTGTTCCTTTTCTGTATTCAAATAAGAACTATGGTTTATTGTGGGATAATTATTCTATTACCCGTTTTGGGGATAAACGGGAATATCAGAATATTTCAAATCTTACTTTATATGATGCTGAGGGAAATAAAGGGGGGCTTACAAAGAAAACTATAATTGATAATTCTGTTGTAAAAACAGAACAATCATCGGTCATTGATTATATGTTTTTGGAAGAGGAAGCTCAAATGTCTCTGACTGATGAGGTGAAATCGAAAGGAGCTATGGTATGGGAAGGATATATTTCTTCGGATGTTGAGGGGATTCATAAATTTTTATTATATGGTTCTAGTTATATAAAATTGTATGTTGATGGTGAATGTGTGTACGATGTGTGGCGACAAAATTGGAATCCATGGTCTCGTCCTTTTGAACTTGAAATGAAAAAAGGGGAGAAGTATGCATTTAGACTTGAGTGGATTGTGGACGGTGGCTTTCTGAGTGTTAAACATCTTAATCCGCTTCCGCCGGAAGAACAAATGCGTTTGTCTTTATACTCTGAAGCTGGTGATGCAATTGATTATTATTTTATTAAGGGTGATAATGCCGATGATGTAATAGGCGGATATCGTACATTGACCGGAAAAGCTCCAATAATGCCAAAATGGGCTTTGGGTTTTTGGCAAAGTCGTCAGCGGTATAAAACGCAAGATGAATTATTGGATGTGCTGCGAACGTATCGTCAGAAAAACATTCCGATAGATAATATTGTTCTCGACTGGTTTTATTGGCCGGAAGATAAGTGGGGAAGTCAAACCTTCGATTCTATTCGTTTTTCTGAACCTGAGCAAATGGTAAATGAGGTGCATGATATGAATGCTCGTGTTATGATTTCGATTTGGCCTAAATATTATAAGGGTATTGCTCATTACGAGGAAATGAAGGAACATGGCTATTTGTTTATGCGCAATATTGAAAAAGAACGTCTTGATTGGGTGTATCCCGGATATCAAAATACTTTTTATGATGTGTTTAGTCCGGGTGCTCGTGATATGTTTTGGAAGCATATAAAACCAATTTATGATAAAAAATTCGATGCGTGGTGGCTTGATGCAACGGAACCTGATATGCATTCGAATATTTCTATTAAGGAACGGAAGAAAAATATGTCTCCAAATCATATGGGAACCGGTGAGGAGTATTTCAATGCCTATTCTCTGTTAAATGCAAAAGGGGTCTATGAATCACAACGAGAAGTTGATTCAAATATGCGGGTGTTTATTCTTACTCGTTCTTCATATGCAGGACAACAACGGTATGCTGCGGCAAACTGGAGTGGTGATATTGTATCGCGTTGGAGTGATTTACACGATCAAATTTCGGTGGGTGTAAATTATTGTATCTCGGGCTTGCCGTATTGGACAATGGATATTGGTGGTTTTTCGGTAGAAAAAAGGTATGAAGAACCAAATAAAGAAAATCTTGCTGAATGGAGAGAACTCCAAACGCGTTGGTTTCAATTTGGTGCGTTTTGTCCTTTATTTCGTTCGCATGGCGAATATCCGTACCGAGAAATTTTTAATGTGTCTCCCGAAGGGCACCCTGCTCATTCTTCTATGGTGTATTACGATAAGTTGCGATATGCTTTAATGCCATATATTTATACACTTGCAGCTGATTCCTACCATAAAGATTATACTATAATGAGAGGTTTGGTAATGGATTTTTCTCATGATTCTCAAGTTTTGAATATTACGAATCAGTATATGTTTGGTCCTTCTTTGTTGATAAATCCGGTTACAAAATATAAAGCACGAAAACGTAAGGTCTATTTGCCAAAAACAACCGGGTGGTATGATTTCTATACTGGAAAAAGTATGCAAGGCGGACAAGAAATTGTTGCAGATGCACCATACGAAAGAATGCCGATATATGTAAAAGCAGGTTCAATTATTCCAAAAGGTGTTGAAATGCAATATACCAATCAATACCCTGATTCTGTGATTACCGTGTATGTATATGCCGGTGCAGATGCACGGTTCGAGTTGTATTCTGATGCAAGTGTGACATATGATTATGAAAAAGGAAAATATGTATATATTCCTTTTCTATATACCGATAAAACTGCTGAATTAGTTATTGGAAACAGAAAAGGTTCGTATGAAGGAATGTTGGAAAAACAAATATTTAAAATAGTCTATGTGACACCGGATAATGCGGTAGGATTCGACAGTCCAGCAATTTCGCACGAAGTGAAATATGATGGTTCACAAATAAGTATTCAATTACAAAAATAATATATATAAGATGTTTTTAGGTTTTGATATAGGAAGTTCTTCGGTTAAGGTTTCTCTCGTAAAAGCCGAAACAGGAGAATGTGTGGCAACTGCATTTCATCCGAAGAAAGAAATGGAAATTGTTGCACAACATCCGGGTTGGGCAGAACAAGATCCAAAAATGTGGTGGAAATATACGAAGGAAGCTTTGGCAGAAGTGTTGCATTCAGCTCAGATTGATGCATCTCAGATAAAAGCTATTGGTATTTCGTATCAAATGCATGGTTTGGTTTGTGTTGACGCCAACAAGGAGGTTATTCGTCCTGCAATTATCTGGTGCGATAGTCGTGCTGCCGAAATTGGCAAACAGGCGTTTGAACATATTGGTGCAGAACGATGTCTTTCACATATGTTTAATTCTCCGGGAAATTTTACTGCTTCAAAATTGAAGTGGATTAAGGAACATGAACCGCAGAATTATGAACGAATTCATAAAATTATGCTCCCGGGCGATTATATCGCTATGCGTTTGACCGGTGAAATTCAAACAACAATTAGTGGTCTTTCTGAAGGCATTTTATGGGATTTTAAACAATCAAAAGTGTCCGATATTGTTCTTGCAGAATATGGTATAGATTCCTCCCTTATTGCATCTGTAACGGACACGTTTGGTATACAAGCTCCAATACAATCTTCGGTTGCCGAAGAATTGGGCTTGTCGAAAGAGGTGAAGGTGACGTATCGTGCCGGTGATCAACCGAATAATGCTCTCTCTCTGGCGGTTCTCGAGCCCGGTGAGATAGCGACAACAGCAGGGACTTCAGGTGTTGTCTATGGCGTAAGTGATGCCTTGCAATATGATCCAAAATCACGGGTAAATACATTTGCTCATGTTAATCATTCTCCCGATGTGGTGCGTCTTGGTGTCTTGTTGTGTATTAACGGAACAGGAATTTTGAATTCCTGGGTACGAAGATATATTGGACAATCTCAATTTTCGTATGAACAAATGAATGCTGAGGCAGAACGTATACCGATAGGTTCGTCTTCTTTATCGGTGTTGCCCTTTGGTAATGGTGCAGAACGAATTTTTGAGGACAAGGTTGTTGATTCGCATTTTATGGGAATTGATTTTGGACAACATACGACGGCTCATATGTTTCGTGCTATACAAGAAGGAATTGTTTTTTCTTTTATGTATGGAATGGAGATTATGCAAGAAATTGGTATTCAGCCGCATGTGATAAAAGCAGGAACAGCAAATATGTTTTTGAGTCCGATTTTTAGAGAAACACTTGCAAATGTATCGGGAGCTTCAATTGAATTATACAATACCGACGGTTCTATTGGTGCTGCACGCGGCGCTGCTGTTGGTTATGGATATTATGCTTCGTTCAACGAGGCTTTTGTTGGTTTGCACCAAACTATGTGTGTGAAACCAAATCTGTACAAGGTGCAAGAAACAAAAGAGGCATATGAAAAATGGAAACAAAATTTATTACAAATAATAATTAATCAATAAAAAATATAATTATGACTGTATTAATAGGTAATACTGAATATTTTAAAAATATTTCGAAAATTACGTTCGAAGGAAAAGATTCTAAAAATCCTTTAGCTTTTAAATGGTACGATGAAAATTGTGTAGTTAATGGAAAAACAATGAAAGAGCATTTGCGATTTGCTGTTGCATATTGGCATACGTTCTGTGGTGCAGGTGATGACCCTTTTGGTCCGGGAACAAAGCAATTTCCTTGGGATGCCGCGGGAAATGTGCTTGACGCTGCAAAAAATCGTATGGATGCTGCTTTTGAGTTTATTACTAAACTTGGTGTGCCGTACTATTGTTTTCACGATACTGACGTTGCCGGAGATGAAGGATCGGTTTTCGATATTGAAAAACGATTGGCGGTGTTAGTCGAAAAAGCTCAACAAATGCAGAAAGCTTCGGGTGTTAAATTATTGTGGGGAACGGCAAACGTGTTCAGTAATCCTCGCTATATGAATGGTGCGTCTACAAATCCTGATTTTAATGTGCTTTCGAATGCTGCGGTTCAGGTTAAAAATGCTATTGATGCAACTATTGCTTTAGGTGGTACCGGCTATGTCTTTTGGGGCGGTCGCGAAGGGTATATGAGTTTGCATAATACTAATACGAAAAAAGAATTGGATCATATGGGACAATTTTTACGTATGGCTCGCGATTATGGTCGTCAACATGGTTTTACCGGAACATTTTTAATTGAACCCAAACCAATGGAACCAACAAAACATCAATACGATTTTGATAGTCAAACGGTAATGGGATTTCTCGAAAAACAAGGTCTAGCAGATGATTTCAAAATTAATGTTGAGGTAAATCATGCTACTTTAGCAGGACATTCTTTTGCTCACGAATTACGTATGGCTGCTGATGCCCAAAAATTAGGTTCTATTGATGCAAATAAAGGTGATTACCAAAATGGATGGGATACGGATGAATTTCCTACAAATATTTATGAGGTGACCGAAGCAATGTTGGAAATTTTGCAAGCTGGTGGTTTTTCCGATGGTGGAATTAATTTTGATGCAAAACTTCGTCGAAATTCAACAGATGTGGAGGATATGTTTATTGCACATATTTCTGGTATGGATACTTTTGCTCGTGCACTTCTAATTGCGGATGATATTTTGAAAAATTCTCCGTATCTTGATATGCGAAATAAACGATATTCGTCTTTTGGTTCGGGTAAAGGTTTTGATTTTGAGCGTGGTAAGTTGCAAATGTCTGACTTGTATGCTCATGCTCTTGAAGTTGGTGAACCTGAATTACGAAGTGGAAAACAAGAATATCTTGAGCAACTGATTAGTACATATATTTAACCATACAATTATGAATACTCAACAAAATCAAGGCAATATGGTGTATGTAGTTGCTATTACATTAGTTGCAACACTTGGTGGATTACTGTTTGGCTATGATACTGCAGTAATTTCGGGCGCGGAAAAATCCATTCAAATATATCTTGTAAATAGCTTGGGTTTAAGCACATGGGTTCATGGTGCGACAACATCAAGTGCATTGATAGGCTGTATTATTGGTGGGTTGATTTCCGGAATTTTTGCGTTAAAAATTGGGCGGAAACGGTCTTTGATTGTAGCGGCGTTCTTGTTTTTTCTTTCTGCTTTTGGTTCCAGTTTTCCGGAATTTCTCTTTTTTACGAAGGGGGAGCCGACGCTTGGAGTATTGTTGATGTTTAATTTTTATCGTATAATCGGTGGAATCGGTGTGGGTCTAGCTTCTGCCGTTTGCCCGATGTATATTGGCGAAATTGCACCTGCACATATTAGGGGCAGACTGGTTTCTCTTAATCAGTTTGCCATTATTTTTGGTATGTTGGTCGTGTATTTTGTAAATTGGGGAATTGCTAACGGTCAGTCTTTGGATTGGATTAATGAAGTGGGTTGGAGACGTATGTTTCTTTCCGAAGCTATTCCTGCCGGCTTGTTTGGTATTCTTTTATTTTTTGTTCCTGAAACACCGCGGTATTTAACCCTGGTCAATCGCGAAAAGGATGCTTTGGGTGTCTTGTCTCGCATCAATGGTGTTCAAAAAGCTCAGGAAATTTTACAGGATATTAAAAGTACAATTCAACACAATACAACAGATTTGTTTGCATATGGGAAAGTAGTAATTATTATTGGTATTCTTCTTTCTGTATTTCAGCAATTTGTGGGTATAAATGTGGCTTTGTATTATGCTCCGCGTATTTTTGAAAGTATGGGGGCAGATAAGGATGCATCAATGTTGCAGACGGTAGTTATGGGTATTGTAAATGTGGCATTTACGGTATTGGCTATTCTTACGGTTGACCGGTGGGGACGAAAACCTTTGTTGATGGTCGGCTCTATCGGAATGGCAATCGGAATGTTTGCAATTGGTATTTTGTCTTTTATGAATATTATTGGAATTAGTACCTTGATATTTATTATTATTTATACAGCTTCGTTTATGATGTCGTGGGGGCCGATTTGTTGGGTGTTGATAGCCGAAATTTTTCCAAATAACATTCGAGGACGTGCAGTGGCAATTGCTGTTGCTGCTCAGTGGTCTGCAAATTATTTTATTTCTTCTACCTATCCGTCAATGATGGAGTTTAGTGGTGGCTTTACCTATAGTTTTTATGGGGTTATGAGTCTGATTTCCTTGCTGTTCGTTTGGAAAATGGTGCCTGAAACAAAAGGAAAAACCTTAGAAGAAATCGAGCAATTATGGGTACAGAAAAAATAGTTTTGTTTTATATATAAAGTATGTCTTATGATTAAAAAAATCGTATTTATTGCGCTTGTTATTATAACCCTCACGCAATGTTCTCAAAAGAATTTTACGGAAATCAAAAATGGTGTACAGTTTTCTGTTGATTCAATTTCGTACTCTTTGCAATTTTATGATACTGCTATCGTACGAGTGCAAAAATCTGTGTTGAATGATTCGGTAAGTCAAACTAGTTTGGTAGTGATAATCGACTCGGTGCCTGATATTCCTTTCTCTGCATATCAATCGGGTTCGATAATTACGCTCAAATCTGATAAATTGATAGTGGAGGCTTCAGTGAAAACTGGCGATGTCGTGTATACTCGTCTTGATGGTTCTATCATTCTTCAAGAAAAGGGTGGTTGCGCTTTCGAACGCTATTCTTCTCCCAACGAAGAAGCGTGGACGGTACGACAATTTTTTTCTTTATCTGATGAGGAGGCTGTGTATGGCTTGGGGCAACATCAATATGGATATATGAATTATCGTGGAAAATTTGTAAAATTGGTGCAAACGAATACTGATGCGGTTGTGCCTTTTTTGTGGTCTACTGCAGGATATGGTATTTTGTGGGATAATTATTCGAAAGTAATTTTTGATGATAGTGGAGAGCAAACCTATTTTTTATCGGATGTTGCTGATAAGATTGATTATTATTTGATTGCTGATGATGTGGCTGATAATGTTATTGCCGGATATAGGTATTTGTCGGGTCACGCACCCATGTTTGCGAAATGGGCGTATGGTTATTGGCAAAGTAAAGAGCATTATGATACGCAAACTGAAATTTTAAGTGTGGCTACAAAATATCGTGACTTGAATATCCCTATTGATTGTATGATTCAAGATTGGGATTATTGGAATGGTGCAGACAATTGGAGCGGTATGTTTTTTGATAAATCTCTGTTTCCTACACCTGCTCGTATGATGGATTCTTTGCATAATATGAATTTTCATGCAATTATTTCTATTTGGCCTGCTTTAGGTCCGAATACGCCTATTTATAAGGAAATGCTCGAAAAGGGATTTTTATATCCCGCTGTTGGATGGGCAGGATTTAAATATTATGATGCCTACAATCCGCAAGCTACTCGCTTGTATTTTAAATATCTCAAAAAGGGTTTGTGGAGTAAAGGGCTCGACGGCTGGTGGATTGATTCTACTGAACCTGATGTGGTCAATGCACTGACGAAAGAGTCTACTGAATATGAGATGAAAAAACTTGGTTCGAATCATCTGGGTTCGTTTGACCGCTATTTGAATACCTTTTCTTTGGTAATGACTGATGAATTGTATAAACTTATTCGTGCAGAAACAACACAACGTTCGTTTATTCTTACTCGGTCTGCTTTTGCGGGGCAACAGCGTAATGGTGCGGTAACGTGGTCGGGAGATATTGGTGCAAATTGGACGGTGTATAAAGATCAAATTGCTGCCGGTGTTAACCATTGTATGTCTGGTGTGCCGTATTGGACTTTCGATATTGGTGCTTTTGTTTTGGGATCGTATGGTGGTGTGTTTTCTAATGGCGGTAAAGATCCTGCCTATCAGGAATTATATACACGTATGTTTCAATTTGGTGCGTTTACCCCAATTTTTCGTTCGCATGGTTCTGAAACACCTCGTGAAATATGGGAAATGGGTGAGTTTATGCCGGTCTTAATTAAATTTGATAATTTGAGATATCGTCTCTTGCCGTATATTTATTCACAAGCATGGAATATTACGAATAATTCGTATACGCTTATGCGTGGTCTTGCAATGGATTATACTGATGATACCGCATGTTACGATATTGATAATCAGTTTATGTTCGGGCCTTCGTTTTTGGCTTGTCCGGTTACTGAATATCAAAAATATGCGCCCCCAATAGCGTGTGTCGATATTCCTGCAGAAGTGTTTCGTACTGAGGATGGAAAACAAGGCTTACATGCTCAGTTTTATAAAGATACTAAATATACCAATCTTGGCTTAGATACCGTGGTTTCTCAGGTTGATGTGTTTTGGTATACGGGGCGTCCTGATTATGTTACCGATTCAATGTTTTCTATAAAATGGACTGCACAATTAACCCCGAAAGAATCAGGGCCATATCAATTTCATCTGAAATCGTTTGATGCAAAACGTATTAGAATTAACGGGAAAGAATTGGAGATGGTGTACAAAAGTGTAGAACAGTATACTGAAGTAATTGAGCTTGAAGGTGGAAAAACCTATAATTTTGAATTGGAAACTGAAAACACATCTACCGGAGCGGCTCGTATGATTTTGCAATGGAAAACACCGGAAATTTTTGCCATGGAACAACACACCGAAGAACGTAAAACAACGCGTCAGGTCTATCTGCCTTTGGCTCCGAAATGGTTCGATTTCTGGACCGGAAAACAATATGAGGGTGGCCGGACAATTACGGCAGATGCTCAGATTGCTACAATGCCACTGTATGTTCCCGCAGGTTCTATTGTGCCTATGGGGCCTTTTGTACAATATGCAACAGAAAAAACAGCAGATACGCTTGAAATTCGTATTTATCCCGGAGCTGATGGAAATTTTGTTTTGTACGAAGATGAAAATGATGGATATAATTATGAAAATGGTGAATATGCAACAATTTCCTTTTCATGGAATGATGCCGAAAAAGTCCTTGAAATTGGTGAACAGAATGGTTCTTTTAATGGAATGCTCGAGTCGCGTGTATTCAATATTGTTGTGGTTGATGAAACAAAAGGAAAAGGTGTTCCTATCAGCTCTGTTATTGACACATCGGTAGTGTATACCGGTAAAAAAGTATCGGTTTCTTTATAAAAGAATTGTTGCCGTATTATATGCTATTTTTTGGTAATATGAATAAATTTGGAACTTTGTCGAACGGAATGATAGTGAATGAATATGTTATTTCAAATTCACAAGGAATGGAATTATATGCCATTAACTATGGAGGAATTATTACACAATTGCGTGTTCCCGATAAACACAATAATTTTGTGAATGTTGTGTTGGGATATGATTCTATTGATGAGTATTGTGCCGACACTTTTTTTATTGGGGCTCTTATTGGTCCGTGTGCCAATCGAATCGCCCAAGGAAGATGTGTGATTGACGGAAAAGAGTATAGCTTCGAAAAGAATAATGGTGAAAATCATTTGCACGGTGGTTCGGTGGGTTTTCACAAATCGTTCTGGGATATTGAAAAAATACGGACACATGCAGGAGAGGAGGCTCTGGTTTTGTCTCGGTTTCGAAAAGATGGAGAGGCGGGGTATCCCGGAAATATGAATATTCGGGTACAATATACACTTACGGAATCGAATGAATTAGTTGTGGAATATTATGCAGATACGGATATGTCAACAGTGACTAATTTCACACAACACAGTTATTTCAATCTGTCCGGTAGTGTTGGAAAAACGGTTTTAGAACACCAACTGTTGGTTGCTGCTGATTCTTTTTTGCCCGTTACTGCAGACGGTATTCCAATCGGAAATAGTGTGCCAGTGGAAGACGGTATGGATTTACGTAGTCTGACATCTGTCCGCAGGGTACTTGAAACAGCAAATGAACAAAAACGACGAGCACAGGGACTCGACCATTGTTTTGTATTGAAACATGAATCTTCTGATGTCATGCGTCTCGCAGCATATTTGTACGCACCCGATACCGAAATATCTTTACAGGTGTGTACCACTCAACCTGCGGTGCAGTGCTATACCGGAAATTTTTTAGAAGGGTATTTTGTGCAACATCAAGGTTTGTGTATAGAAACGCAGGCGTATACCAATGCGATACGTGAACCGGGTTTTCCTTCGGTTGTTATTTTCCCCAATTCTCCCTATGTGGAAAAAACGGTGTATCAGTTTAATGTGAGTGACTGAGTGTGAGAGTAACCAAGAGATCAATCTGTTGTGTAGCTTCTGAGTAATAAAGATATTGATAACTCGTGTGCCTGTACTGCCCGTAAAATAAGGCACAATGAAAATGACACAATCAATATCTCACAACCTGTTAATATCTCTTGCGCATTTTTTTATGATACATGAGAGTATTTTATATTTTTGTGGAACTTATTAATGTGTTACAAAAAAAATATATTTAATGAACAGAGATTCAATCATTTTTGATCTTATTCAGAATGAGCATCAAAGACAAAAAGAGGGTATTGAACTAATTGCATCAGAAAATTTTGTAAGTACGCAGGTAATGGACGCTATGGGTTCATGCTTGACAAACAAATATGCTGAGGGCTATCCGGGAAAACGATATTATGGCGGATGTCAGGTTGTTGACCAAACTGAGCAGTTGGCAATTGACCGTGCGAAGAAATTATTTGGTGCCACTTGGGCAAATGTTCAGCCTCATTCGGGGGCTCAGGCAAATATGGCGGTTTTTTTAACGGTGCTTAAACCGGGAGATACCTTCATGGGGTTTGATTTATCGCATGGTGGTCACTTATCACATGGTTCTCCGGTTAATTCTTCGGGTATCCTTTACAATCCTGTTGCATATAAGGTTGATGAACAAACCGGACGTGTTGATTATGATGATATGGAAAAAACTGCTTTGAAGGTGAAACCAAAAATGCTTATTGCCGGAGCGTCTGCTTATTCTCGCGATTGGGATTACGCACGCATGCGAGCTATTGCAGATAAAGTTGGGGCACTTTTAATGGCTGATATTGCTCATCCTGCCGGATTGATTACAACTGGGCTTTTGAATAATCCTTTTCCTCATTGTCATATTGTTACAACAACAACTCATAAAACGCTTCGTGGTCCTCGTGGTGGCTTAATTCTTGTTCAAGAGGATTTCGAAAATCCGTGGGGGGTGAAAACACCGAAAGGCAATTTGAAAACGATTACGCAAATGCTTGATTTTTCTGTTTTTCCGGGTATTCAAGGTGGCCCGCTCGAACATGTAATTGCCTCTAAGGCTGTTGCTTTTGGTGAAGCATTAACAGATGAATATAAAAATTATATGATTCAGGTGCAAAAGAATGCGGCGGTAATGGCTCAACAGTTCGTTGATAAGGGATATAAAGTAATTTCTGACGGAACCGATAATCACTCAATGCTTATTGATCTTCGTTCGAAATTTCCTGACATGACCGGTAAAGTTGCCGAAAACACTTTAGTTCAAGCTGATATTACTATTAATAAAAATATGGTGCCATTTGATAGTCGAACCCCGTTTACAACTTCGGGTTTCCGTGTGGGAACTGCCGCGATTACAACTCGGGGGTTGGTTGAGCAGGATATTATTAAGGTTGTCAATTTTATTGATTCTGTTTTATCGAATCATGAAGATTCATCTATTATTTCTACGGTTAAAAAACAGGTAAATGAAATGATGAATGCATTCCCTATGTTTAAAGGTGATGTGTAATTATAGTCGAAACATATAAACCTGAGTTCGATATAATTTGCCTTGATAAACAGCTTTTTATATCAACCGAGGACAAAGGACGAGCTCAGCGGAGCTAATCTGAACTCGAAAAATTACGTCGAACTCAGGTTATAAAATGAATAAAAAAAGCACTTCAATATGAGGTGCTTTTTTTTTATATTTGTTCTGTCTTGACAATAAGTTAAGACAAAATTGACTTATTTTATGAAACCACAAAAGAATCAGAGGGTAATTCTAAAAATATGTGGATTTGATATATTATGCATATATTTTTAATAATTGGAAAAGAAAAAAGTTGTTATCTTATATTTATACGAATAATTATGAAATACCTTGCAATCTTAACAAAGTTAAAAAATATTTAGGGCTGATGGAAATTACATAAAAAGATGTATTTTACGCGTTCTTATTTTTAATAAAATTCATAATGGCTTTATTATTCTTTTATTTATTTGTTGCTCTGTTTGTTTCGTTTGTATGTTCTATTATGGAATCGGTGTTGTTATCAACTTCTGAATCATTTTTAATTGTAAAAAAACAAGAAGATAAAGCATGGGCTACAATCTTTATTCGTCTCAAAACAGATATTGACAAATCATTATCGGCAATATTATCACTCAACACGGTTGCTCACACAATTGGTGCTGCAGGTGTTGGAGCGCAGGCTGTAAAAGTATTCGGGGAACCGTATTTCGGACTTGCTTCAGCAATTTTAACAATTCTTATATTGGTTATTACCGAAATAATTCCCAAAACTATTGGTGCTCGCTATTGGAAACATTTGGGGAAAATTACCGCATATGTTATCAATGTTATGATTATTATAACCTATCCTTTGGTTGTATTATCGGGGTTTATTACGGCTCTCATTTCCGGAAAAAAAACACACGAACAGGTGTCTCGTGAAGAAATTTCTGCTATGGCAAAAATTGGTGCTCACGAAGGTTCTATTAGCGAGAATGAATATCATATTTTGCAGAATATTTTAAAACTTAAAAATGTTCGAGTAAACGATATTATGACCCCGCGGGTGGTTATGGTTGTTGCTGACGAACAGTTGTCGCTCGATAGTTTTTTGGAAAATAAAAGTTATTTACGTTTTTCTCGAATACCCGTGTATTCTCAAAATGAAGAAAATATTAGTGGTTATGTATTTCGCCAAACTGTATTTGAAAAACTTGCCGAAGATAAGCACGAACTTCGTGTTCAGGATATTATTCGTCCTATTATTATTGTACCGGATTCGATGAAACTTTTTAATGTTTGGAAAAAATTACTCGAAGAAAAAGAACATATTGCCTTAGTGGTTGATGAATACGGTGGTGTAGATGGATTGGTGACATTGGAAGATGTCATAGAAACCTTGTTAGGACTCGAAATAATGGATGAAAAAGATGAGATTCCTGATATGCGAACATATGCTCGCAATAGATGGAAGGCTCGTCAAATTAAATATGATTTTATTGAAAAAATGAAAAAATCTCATGAGTCTGACTTATAACCTGAGTTCGATATAATTTTTCAGATGAAGATTGCTGTTTATAAGCGAAAAAAATGTAATTTTAAGAACTAATCAAAAAAATAAACCTTAAAATATACCATTATGAAAAAGATGTTTTGCACCATTGCGTGTTTTTTATTTGCTGTGTCAAGTTTTGCCCAAACAGTAGATATTCCTACCAATTACTCATTAGAAAAAGCTGAAGATTATGCGCAATATGAAGATGAAATTATTGCTTCGGTCGATTGGTTGATTGCCGTGCCGCTTTCTGAACAACAGAATAAACGTGAAAAGGTGCAAAAGTTTTTGTTTACCTGGATTGTTGGTGCACCCAACGTGACTATTGAGCTGAACGATAAGATTGTTAGCTTTATGGGAACTTCTCCTCATGCTCTTATTATTTTTATGGGCGGTTGGACTCGTCAGTCATTACAATCGGGAACGGACAGCAAACTCGAAGGAAATATTGCCGGCATAGAAGCAGTTATTGAGTATTATCAAAAAAACAAAGCCAGCATCGAAAAAGATAAAAAAATAGAAAAATACATTACTATGCAAGAGAAAGGTACACTCCGTGATTTTGTGAAAAAGAAATTGAAAATTGAGGAGTAATTTATGGTAAACATTTTTTGAGAATGAAGAATAAAAATTGCATATTTCAATAAATTAACTGAAGAAAAATTCAAATCAAAACTTTCATTTTTAGAAAATTTATATGATGAGCAACGAGAATAGAAACAATTCTATTTCCTTCAATAAAACCCTTTCACAAATAATTATAAAACGAATCATGGTTTTTAAACTTTTTGTACCTTTGGAGTTCAAAAATTAGTATATGATTTTACAATTTATAAGCATTCGTCTTCTCGATATTCTTGATATCTTTCTGGTAGCGATACTGTTATATCAGCTCTATCGATTAATTCGTGGCACGGCGGCAATGAGTATTTTTATTGGTATTGTGTCTTTTTATGTAGTGTGGCGAATTGTTCACTCTTTACATATGGAGTTATTGTCCAATATTTTAGGACAGTTTATTGGGGTTGGTGTCTTGGCTTTGATTGTTGTATTTCAGCAAGAAATTAGACGTTTTTTGTTAATTCTCGGCACTCGTTATTTTTTCACCAATAAGCGTTTTGCTTTAGGAAAACTTTTGGGGGGGGATGTAAACTATGCGTCGAAAACTGATATTGATGCTATTGTTGATTCCTTATTTATTATGGCATCATCGAAAACAGGAGCTTTAATTGTATTTTCTTCGGAGGTGGATTTTTCGGCAATCATTCAAAGTGGTGAACCGCTCGATGCTGATGTGAATTCGATATTATTGCAAACAATATTTTTTAAAAATAGTCCTCTTCATGATGGAGCGGTTATAATTGCCGGAAATAGAATAAAAGCGGCAAAATGTGTGCTTCCATCTTCGGAACGGTCTGACTTGCCGGTACAATATGGAATGCGTCACCGTTCTGCAATCGGTATGAGTGAAGAAACACACGCTGTTATTCTTGTGGTTTCGGAACAAACGGGACATGTGTCGTATTGTTTTAATGGGACAATTCATCCTGTGTCTTCTCGGTCGGAATTAAAAAGTGTTATGATTAAACATAATCGCAAAGATACAAAATGAGTCACAACCAACCCTTAGCAGAACGTATGCGTCCACGTTCTTTGGACGATTATATCGGACAACAACATCTTGTTGAAAAAGGTGCTGTACTTCGTAATGCAATAGAATCCGGACGGTTACCTTCTCTCATTTTGTGGGGACCGCCCGGGGTGGGAAAAACAACACTTGCACACATTATTTCACACGAACTCGACAGACCTTTTTATACTTTGAGTGCTATAAATTCCGGGGTGAAGGATGTACGTGAGGTAATTAATAAAGCTTCGAAAACTCAATTTTTCGATACGGCAAACCCGATTTTGTTTATCGATGAAATTCACCGATTTAGTAAATCGCAACAAGATTCTTTGTTGGGTGCGGTGGAAAATGGTACGGTTACTCTTATTGGTGCCACAACCGAAAATCCTTCTTTTGAGGTTATTTCTCCCTTGCTGTCTCGCTGCCAAGTGTATGTCCTGAAATCTCTCGAAGCTGACGATTTACGGCTCTTGCTGCAACGGGCTTTGGAGAAAGATACGGTGATGAAAAAAGTATCGGTTTCTATAGAGGAAGATGAGGCTTTGTTACGCTTTTCGTCGGGGGATGCACGAAAATTATATAATGTTTTCGAAATTATTCTGAATGCCCATACTTCTGATGAAACTATTGTTATTACCAATAAAATGGTAACGAAAACATTACAAGAGAATATTGCATTGTATGACAAAGATGGTGAACAGCATTATGATATAATTTCCGCCTTTATCAAAAGTATTCGCGGAAGTGACCCCAATGCGGCAATTTACTGGCTTGCACGTATGTTAGAAGGTGGTGAGGATATTGTGTTTATAGCTCGCAGATTGCTTATCTCAGCTTCTGAAGATGTGGGGCTTGCCAATCCGAATGCTTTATTGTTGGCACAAACCTGTTTTGACTCTGTTCGTGTGTTGGGGATGCCCGAGGCACGGATAATTCTTGCCGAAACAACCGTGTATTTAGCGACTTCTCCGAAAAGTAATTCTACTTATTTGGCAATAAATGAAGCAATACGTATGGTAAAAGAAACCGGAAACTTACCTGTTCCTTTGCATTTACGAAATGCACCAACATCATTAATGGAAAAATTGGATTACGGCAAAGGTTATAAATATTCGCATGATTTTCCCGGTCATTTTGCTGATCAGGATTTTATGCCACAGGAAATTACGAATAAAAATTTTTGGAAACCAGCGGATAATCCGAAGGAGGAGCAGCTAAAAAAACAGATGTATGCTCTATGGAAATCTCGGTACTCATTTTAATTGAAATACTATGGAAACACAAACAATTCTTTCTCGCATACCGCATATGAAATTGTACGATTCAGATAATTTTTTTGTCTGTGCCGGTCCTTGTGTTGTTGAAAACAAAGATGTGTTAGAACAAACAGCGGAAACAATTCAGCAAATATGCGAAAAATTGGAAATTCCTTTTGTGTTTAAAGCATCGTACCGCAAAGCAAATCGTTCCCGATTGGATTCATTTTCGGGAATCGGAGATGAAAAAGCATTACAAATGCTTGCCGATGTCGGAAATCGCTTTTCAGTGCCACTTATTACGGACATTCATTCTGCTGAAGAAGCTGCATTTGCTGCGGAATATGTTGATATATTACAAATCCCTGCTTTTTTGTGCCGGCAAACTGACATTTTGGTTGCTGCAGCGAAAACCGGAAAGGTTGTGAATATTAAAAAAGGACAATTTGTGTCGGCAGAATCAATGAAATGGGCTGCTCAAAAAGTCCTGGATTCGGGTAACGAACAGGTTATTTTAACCGATCGGGGAACCATGTTCGGTTATCATGATTTATTGGTAGATTATCGCAATATTCCCATTATGCAATCATTGGGACATCCCGTTGTGCTGGACATTACCCATTCGCTCCAGCAACCAAACCGAGATAGCGGTGTTTCGGGCGGATTGCCGCAATTAATAGAAACTATTGCAAAAGCAGGTGTTGCTGTTGGTGTCGATGGATTATTTATTGAAACACATCCCAATCCTGCAGAAGCAAAATCGGATGGTGCTAATATGTTGCCTTTAGATCAATTAGAAGGCTTAATGCAAAAATTAATTGCAATTCGAAAGGCAATACAATAGATTTTCTTGGGAGGGGGAATTGCAGAAAGTGTACTATCTGTATTATAATCCGCCTTTTTTTGGATTTTTCATAAAGTATATGGTAATGGCAAAACAAGGCTGCCGTATGATAACCAACATAAGTGCGCTGGTATTTAATTTTCATGAAAAAAGAATGATTCCTGCCAATATTTCAACAAATGTAACGAACGGTGGTTTAGGATTTTTTTCAGCTCATGCAGTTACCACAAAATAAATGGTATATAAAGACTTACGTGCTCTTGCACAGGAAGCTGATGAAGAGAAAAACAGTGTTGAAGACTGGTAAAAAGATGTTTCTGTATAACAAAAATATAAAACAAAAGAGAGCTTGAAAATTTTCTCGTTTCTACACAAAAAAAAGGAAACCATATATTGATTTCCTTTTTTTATATTAATCTGAACTCGAAAAATTACGTCGAACTCAGGTTATAATGTAATATGTATTGAAAAACTTATCCCATACATTTTCCGTCTTTGTCGTACCATTCACTGCGTGCGAAATGGAATGATGCTTCGCGTTGTGCATTTTCGTCGCTATCAGCACCGTGTACGGCATTTTCACCAATTGATGTTGCATATAATTTACGAATAGTGCCTTCTGCAGCTTCTGCAGGATTTGTTGCTCCTATAAGATTTCGGAACTCCTCTACTGCATTGTCTTTTTCGAGCACAGCTGCCACAATAGGACCAGATGTCATAAACTCAATTAATTCACCGTAAAATGGTCGTTCTTTGTGAACATCATAAAATTTTCCTGCTTTGTCGGCACTCATGCGTGTAAACTTCAACGCAACAATACGGAAACCTGCATCTGTAATCATTTTTAAAATAGAACCGATGTGTCCGTTTCTAACTCCATCGGGTTTAATCATTGTAAACGAAATATTTTCAGCCATAATTTAAATTTAAATAGTTATCAATATAATGTATATACAAAGAGCCCGAAATTTTCGGGCTCTTATAATTCTCTGTTTTATTTACCTTCTTGTTCCAACAATAATGTTTGTGTTGGTTGGTCACATACTGAAGATGGTCCGAAATATTGGATAGGACCCGGATAGATGTATGATGTTTTTTCTGCCCATTCATTACGTCTCGATGCGAAGAATTTAAATGGTTTGCCGTCTAATTTTACCAATGCTTTTTGAATTACCGGTTTCATTTTTCCATGTCGACGTTCCATATTCATTAACATAGTTATCGGAACACCACCCGCAATCCAATTGTCTGCAGCATCTTTGCAATTGCGTATTGATGCCATATAACCAGATTTTTCTGCACTTATCAATACCGCAGCTGTGTTGCCAAGTGAATAGCAATAGTCTGCGTCAAAGTTTGACGGAGAAGCACATCGTCCTTCATATCCGAAGAAATGGTTTTGTGCGTTGAAAGTACCCTTAAATTTACCTTCTGATTTCCAGTAGCGTAATTTGTCTGTTACCATATCAATCAACATTTTTTCTGTTTCAATTTTAGAAACCTGAACGTTTCCGTGTGGATCACGGTCTGCTAATAGTTGATATTGAATGTTTTGAGGTAGTGTGCTGAATATTTTTGAGGATTCAGCATTTAATTTTTCATTAGTAAACTGAAATTTATCATCATCAGTTTGTAATGAATTAAAGTACGTTTCATGCTCTGCCATTGTATCATTTAATTCGGCAATAAGTGTTTTTAATGAAGGAATAAATTCAATAAGCCCTTCAGGAATTAATACGGTACCGAAATTTTCGTTGTTTGCAGCACGTTTTGCAACAATTTCTGAAATGGAGGTAACCACATCATCAAGAGTCATTTGTTTTTGCTCTACTTCTTCAGAAATAATGCAAATGTTTGGTTGTGTTTGTAAGGCACATTCAAGACCAATATGTGATGCAGACCGCCCCATTAATTTAATGAAGTGCCAGTATTTTTTTGCAGAATTTGCATCGCGTTGAATATTACCAATAAGTTCGCTATAAACTTTACATGCCGTGTCGAAACCAAATGATGTTTCAATCATTTCGTTTTTAAGGTCGCCATCAATTGTTTTTGGGCAACCAATAACCTGAACGCCGGAGTTTTGTTGTAAATAATATTCTGCAAGTACGCATGCATTTGTGTTAGAGTCGTCGCCACCAATAACAACAAGAGCAGAAATATCTAATTTTTTACAAATTTCCACACCTTTGTCAAATTGAGCTGTTTCTTCCAATTTTGTGCGTCCGCTACCAATAATGTCGAATCCACCGGTATTTCGGTACTCATCTACAATGTCGCTGGTTAGTTCAATATATGTGTGGTCAACTAATCCACCCGGTCCGCCGAGGAAACCGTATAATTTATTGTTAGGATTTAATTTTTTTAATCCGTCAAAAATTCCTGAAATTACATTGTGCCCTCCCGGAGCTTGACCACCCGAAAGAATTACACCCACGTTTTTTACCGGGTATTTAGTGTCGGTTTCAGCTTCTTCGAAAGATATTAACGGCATACCGTAGGTATGAGGAAACAGTGATTTGATATCATCTTGATCAGCAATTGATTCCGTCGCTTTTTCATCAACTAATTTTACAAAAGATTGTAATGATTTAGGTAGTTTGGGAACATATGTTCTTCGTTCTTTTTGTAATGCACTAATTGCCATATTTAATTATTTTTATAAGTGTTAGTTACTAAATATCTTTTTTACTGTTTTAAGTCTTTTACTTGTTTTTCGAGTTCCGAAATACGTTTTGCTATTTTATCGAAATTTTTGAAATATAAATACGATTTTTTATACTTACGTGCGTCAAAACTTGGAACACCCATATGGAACTCATTGTCTTGTATGTCTACCATAATGCCTGATTTAGCGGCAATCATAACATTGTCTCCAATGTGTAAATGCCCGGCAATACCAACTTGTCCGCCAATCATACAGTTTTTGCCGATTCGTGTTGAACCCGAAACTCCTGTTTGCCCTGCAATAACGGTATTTGAACCAATTTCGCAATTATGACCGATTTGAATTAAATTATCGATTTTTGCTCCGCTACGAATAATTGTCGACCCCATTGTTGCCCGGTCAATTGTAGAATTTGCACCTATTTCAACATTATCTTCGAGAATGACATTTCCGGTTTGTGGTATTTTTAAATATTCACCATCTTTTACCGGAGCAAAGCCAAATCCGTCTGATCCGATAATTGCACCGGCAAGCAATATGCAATTGTTTCCTATTTCGCAGTTTTCCATTATTTGAACGCCTGCGTATATTAAGCTCTCGCTTTTTATTGTTACATTTTTATATATGGTAACATTTTGATGAATAATAGTATTGTCTCCAATAGTTACTCCTTCTGCAATAGATACAAAATCGCCAATAAATACATTTTTGCCGATTTTTGCCGAACGGTGAATTTTTGTTTTGCGAGAAATACCTTTTGGTGGTTTTTGCTCGGAAAATAAGGTAAGCATTTTCGCAAAAGACGAATATGCATCGTCTACGCGAATAAGAGTTGCTGCAATTTCTTGTTCCGGCTTAAAGTCTTTATTGACTATGACAGCCGATGACTTGCAGGTGTATATATATTGTGTGTATTTAGGATTAGCTAAAAATGAGAGCGTTCCGGTTTCACCTTGCTCAATTTTTGCAAGATTGTTGATTTTTATAGAATCGCCACCTTCAATATCTCCTTGTAAAAAATCTGCTATTTGTTTTATCGTAAATTCCATAACTTGTAATTTGTCTACAAAAATACTTTTTTATGCGAAAAAATAAGAAAAATGAGGTATAAAAAATCACCCTAATTTTTTTATATTAATTTTGACATGTCAATTGTATCTGGATTAATAATTTTTGTCATAATTGCATACATAGTTAAACCCGAAATTGATTTGATTCCTGTTTTTTCTACAATATTTTTCCGGTGGGTTATAACAGTATGTACACTTATAAATAATTGTTCGGCTATTTCTTTATTCGAAAAGCCCATAGCCACATGTTTTAAAATCTCTTTTTCGCGTATGGTTAAATTTTCATTGTTTTCGTGTATTTCATTTTTGTGTGTGTCTTGCTCTTTCTCAACCGATTCAATGATTTCGGCAATTTCTTCAATGTCGGAATAGTGGGTGATTATATATTCACTTTCATTGGTATTAGTCGGTTGATTTTCATCAATTATTTGAACGAAAAAAAGGGTGTTTTTTTCGTTTATTTTATGCAAAGCTTGGTGATATTCTTGTGAGATATCTCTTTCGGCAAAAATGATGAATTTTTTCTGCGAAGCAAATTGAAATGCATGTAAATCGCTCGGGTGTTTTATTATTGTACATGGGAGAGGAGATATAGCTTCAATGAGAGCTTCCAGTCCCTTTTGAATGATATGCGAATTATGAATTATGCAAATTTCAGTTTTCATTAATACTCTTCTTTTCTATTTGGCGCGCTATTGGTAATAATATAGCATCTTCAATTCGCGAGTGGTCGTTCGCATCTTTTTCCAAAATGTATAGTTTGCATATAAATTCGTTGTACAAATTGGTGTTGTAATCTGTTTGAATATATTTAAGCAATAAATTTTTGAGATCCTGTAGTTTATCCTCAATTTGCTCGTGTTCTGTTTCGAATGTTTGATGCTCCAACCTGCCGTCAGCGATAGATGAATCGCTTACTAATTTCCTGATATACGGAAATAGATAGTCTTCTTCTGACTGATTGTGAGCTAAAAATTCTGTTTTGAAATTTTCGTAAAATGTTTTCAGTAAATGAATGTCTGAATTTTCGGAGGTGCTTTCTAAAAGTGAATTAAAACTTGTATCGAGAGCGGGAATTATATATTCTGTGTAATACGTGTGCGTTTTGAGTAAGTAGCTGATAATCAAATCGGGACTAAAAGAAATGAGTTCTTTTTGAGGAAAATAGTGTGGGTATACATAGGTATTTATTATGGCAAGAAAAAAATGAACATTAATATTCTTTTCTGCACACATTTTTTCAATAGTGTAATCGTGTAATCCGGGCTGAATGTCAAAACGATTGAGAACCGGAAGTATATGGCAATTTTTTCGTGCTATCGATATTATTTTGTTGTCTTTTGTAAACAATCTCATATTGAATGTGTTATTTTTCAAGCATTTTTGTGAGGATTTTTAATACATCTCCAACTTCGTCGCTTATGCGGTCGAGCATTTCTTCCTCCATGTCTGCTCGGTTTTCTATGAATGTTTCGTAGGTATCGTTTCGTATTTTTTCGTAGTCTTCTTCACGTTCTAAATATGATAATGTACTATTCATATCGTGTACTTCTTTTTTGAGCATTTCTGCGAGTATTGTAATTTGCTCTTGCTGAACGGTAATTATTTTCGCCATTTCTCTCATATTATCTTCGAATTTTTCGACCGTTTGCCTGTATATATTATCTTCGTTTTTTTCTTTAACCGAATTTTCTTTGAGTTCAACAATTAATTCTAATTGTTCAGACATAATATCGGTGTAGTTCTTTACAATATCGAAACATGATTTTTGATACTCTTCGAGAGCAGGAATAAATGCATCTAAAAATTCTTTGCGTAATTTTTCGGCTTTTTTTAAATTTTGCTCAAGTTTTGGTTTTATTATGGTGTCTTCGGAATAATAGACCAATTGAATATTATTTTTTTTATATTGGAGTATTCCCTGCAATTGTTCCGAAATGTTTTGGTAACAAATGCTGATGTGGTATTGATTTTTTCTACTGCCGCCATATAAATCAGCAAATACTTTGTCTTCACGCGAATAAAATTTTTGCAAGGTACTATCTGCAACTAAAGATAAAGAATCTATCTGTTTTTTTAAGAAATAGGCAGAATACATTTCATCATTATCCTTTTGTGCCGGACGATTAGTGTTTTCAATAATTTCGTTAGGATGAATACCTGTGTTTTCTGTTATTTCAACTAAACTTTTGTTGAGTTTGTCTTGTACACGGTTTATTTTTTTAATGTATTGTTCATTTTCACGAAGACGTGTTTTTAGTATTTTTGTGTACATTTTGTTTTTGTTGATTAACGAGTCTTCCCACCGCTCACTTCGAGCTTTGAGTATATCATATTCGCGTTCGTTATTGTCTTCAGCAATTTCAAATAATGAATCGGCAATATATGCGTGCTTCCTCATTGGTTGCAAAACATCAAAAGATCCTATGAAACTTTCGGTTTCGGGTATGTAGGTGTCCTTTTTGTGCAAGTGTATTGATTTGTAATATAAATACGCCATGTCTCGTGCATTGTATGGATTGTGACGAACACTTTCTTCGGCTGTAGTAACGTATTGTTCTGCAGGAGGATTTTCTGCGTATGAGTCTATTTTTTTGTTTTTAATGTTCTCTCCTTCGTTTTTTGAAAGATATGATGATACTGCTTTGTTTCCTTTTGCAAATGTCTGAATGTGAACAGGATATTTTAATAATTGAAACAGTGGTATAATCGGGTGGTGGGTAAGAGCTGCCTTCTCAGGAGCAATGTCAATCCAGACCGGATTAAATTTCTTTGTATACTTTAATTGTTCAATTGGTATAACAATATCTTGAGAAGATTTTCCAACATCGGCAAATAAATCTTTTTTAAACGAAACCGTACCGCTTGCAAGAGCTGGGTCGTATATATGCCAATCTCGGTTTTGTTTTACCAGTGCCCAAACATGATTTGAACGAAAAAGTGTATCGCCCGGCATCTGGTCGAAATTTCGTTTGTAGCCATAAACAGCAATAGCAGGAATATCGGAATAGGTACAGAGATCAACAAATAATTGTACAAAACCATCTGCTTTTGCAGTACCCGATTGCAATACTTTTTTTGAGGTATATGTTGCAGGATGGTGCAGCGATATATCGTAGGAAATATTTTGTGCTATCCAATACGATATAGATAAAATCTTACTTGCATCATCAGAGAATGGTTTGGTTAAATATTTTGATAAATCGCGAGGGTTCGAACGAACACCCATTGGTGCACTTTCTGCATGAGAATATACTGACGCACTATCTAGATTTGTGTTTGAAAAAATCTGAACTGAAAATAATATGAAAAAAAAACTTAAAAAAAATGTCAACAATCTGTACTGTAACCTCATATAAATATCGCTTTTATGTTTACCGTAAAAATACATATTATTCCACAAACAGCGTAATGGTTTGATGATAAATTCTTTTTTTTGTTTACTCAGACTAAGTGACCGAGTGACAGAATTCACTTTTACCGCTGTTTCGTCGACTCCCGTTGCGAGACTGACCATCGAAGCACGTTATCCCGAGAGCTCACCCCACATTCTTCGTCTTGAAGTGAATAAATAATGTTATTTTTTATTTGTCAATAAAATAATTAATAAAGTTTGTGCCGGAGATTATATTACGTTAACACGTAGTCATATATAATTTTTTTTGAAAAAAGCGTTTTATTAAACGTTTATAAGCGTTTATAAACGCTTAATAAACGACTAAGACAAAAATACAAAATACAAGATTTTCGTCCTTTTCGTTAGGTACGTATACAATAGAGAGAACTCAATTTTATTATAGAAGTATTGGCACAAACCCTCCATTCATTAAAGTACACGAGTATATTGTAGACAGAATAAAAAATCTTCCAAATTACTCACATTTCCCCTTTTTTTTGTATTTTTGAATAGAAAACAAATATGACAACATATTTGTGATGTCCGTAAAAAAAACATACACACATGAATATATTCACAAAAAACAATTATTTTGCTGATGTACAGAAAA
>JAQICB010000136.1 GCA_027858745.1 Bacteroidales bacterium | reverse complement strand
ATGAATTCTGTTATAAGTTCAATCGCAGATACTTTAAAGAAGCCTTATTTGGTAGGCTTTTAGTGGCTGCTGTTAGTAATAAAAATGAATTTAGGTACAAACACGGATAATCATATATTTATATACATTTATGCAAAAAAAATTACCATTTACACACACACAAATTGAGGATATTATTAAAACATATCCTACGCCCTTTCATATATACGACGAAAAAAACATGATAGAAAATGCTCAAAATTTGCAAAAAGCATTTTCTTGGAACAAAGGATTCAAAGAGTTTTTTGCGGTTAAAGCAAATCCAAACCCGTATCTTATTAAACTTTTTTCTAACATAGGATTTGGTACCGATTGCAGTTCCTTAGCAGAATTAGAAATTTCGAACAAAGTGGGCGTCAAAGGTAATGGCATTATGTTCACCTCAAATAACACCACTGCCGAGGAGTACAAACGAGCTCGCGAATTAAACGCAATTATTAACCTTGATGATATTTCGCATATTTCTTATTTAGAGGAACATGCCGGATTGCCTGATATTATTTCGTTCCGATACAACCCTGGAAATTTAAAAGCCGGAAACGATATAATAGGAAATCCGGAGGAAGCAAAATACGGATTAACAAAAGAGCAACTTTTCGATGCCTACAAAATTGTGAAAGAAAAAGGCATAACACGATTTGGAATTCACACCATGGTTGCCTCTAATGAATTAAACAATGATTATTTTATAGAAACAGCCGAAATAATGTTTAATTTAATTGTTGAGATTCAAAAAGAATTAGATATTACTTTCGAATTTGTAAATTTGGGTGGTGGCATCGGAATTCCGTATCATCCTGAAGATACAGCAATCGACATTAATTACATCAGCTCGGGAATTGAGCAAAAATATTCGGAAATAATTACCAATAACGGACTTCAAGACATAAAAATATTCTTGGAATCGGGACGATATATTGCCGGTCCTTACGGATATTTAGTTACCCGCGTTCTCCACTTTAAAGATACCTACCGACAATACGTGGGTGTTGATGCGAGTATGGTTCATTTAATGCGACCGGGAATGTACGGTGCGTATCATCATATTACTGTTTTAGGCAAAGAAAACGAATCGGCAACGCACACCTACGATGTGACAGGTTCTTTATGCGAAAATAATGATAAATTTGCAATTCAACGGCAACTACCGGAACTGCAAAAAGGCGATCTTTTAGCTATTCACGACACCGGTGCTCATGGTCATTCTATGGGATTTAATTATAACGGAAAACTCCGTTCTGCAGAATTATTGTTACGTACTGATGGAAGCGTTTCGAAAATACGTCGCGCAGAAACCTTAGATGACTATTTTAGTACTGTTGATTTTGGTGGTGTTACTGATTTTTCATAAAACTTATGTCACACACTCATATTTTAATTGTTGATGACGAGCTATCTAACAGAATCTTATTAAAAGAGATGTTAGATAGCTACATTGTTGTTGAAGCTAACAACGGTATGTCAATGTGGAATATGCTCGACACACACGAAATAAATCTTATATTGCTTGATGTGATGATGCCGGAAGAAGATGGTTTTTCTCTCGGAAAAAAATTGCAAAATCATCCGAAATACAAACATATTCCCATTATTTACGTTTCGGCAAAAGTAACAGGAACAGATGTTGACGAAGGGTTCAAAACCGGAGCTGTTGATTATATCAAAAAACCATTTGATATACAAGAATTGCATAATCGGGTAGATAATGCTATAATTCACAATACAGAAACACAGGAACTTAAAACCAAAGTAATTACTGCCGATATGGTTTTTGAACAGATTCAGGACAGTATTGTTATCACCGATTCTGACTTTATTATCAGAAATTACAATCCCGCCTGTGCTCTTTTGCTTAAACACTCGCACACATCGTTGCTTGGTACCTATTTTTCAGATGTTATGTGTGACAAACACAAACAACCACTTCACGTCAATTCAATTTTTCAGGATCTTGCAGATGCATTTGTTCTTACCAAAGAACACGAAACTATTCCGGTTTCAGTTTCTATACAAGCTCTTGTTGATGAGCACAAAAATGAATTGGGATGGCTCTGCGTACTTCACAATATGCAAAAGCAAAAAGAAATTGAACAAAATTTAATTAATGCAAAAAATAAATCTGAGAAAGCAAACAACATTAAATCAACTTTCCTTGCTCGTATGAGTCATGAAATTCGTACTCCCCTAAACGCAATTCTAGGTTTTTCTGACCTGCTTGATAGTGACAAAAGTACGCAAGAAGAAAAATCACACTATATAGAAGTAATAAAGAAAAACGGAGCAAAATTACTGTCTTTTATAGAAAACTTGCTCAACATTTCGAGCATCGAAACAAAGAAAATTACAATTGACACAAAAACATGTCGCATTCATGATTTATGCTCTGAATTAACAACCGAAAGTTCGGTTTTGTTATCATATTATTCCCACGAGCATGTTCGGTTTATTTCTTTGCCAAACATTCCTCAGGATTTTTCTTTCGAAACCGACACACACAAATTGCATCAGGCTTTGCGCAACATTCTTGATAATGCCTGTAAATTTACGGCAGACGGTGAAATTATTTTTAGCTGTAAAATTACCGAATCAACACTTCAATTTAACATAGAAGACACGGGTATTGGAATTGAAAAGGACGAACTCAAGCATATTTTTTCTTCGTTTCAAAAAATTGAACACGTCAATTCCGATTTTTCACAAGGTGTAGGATTAGGTTTATCTATCAGCAAACATTATATTGAATTATTAGGTGGTTCTATTTCAATAGAATCTTCAGAAGAAAAAGGAACACGGATACAAATTTGTTTTCCACTATAACATTTCAAATTTTTATACTACTATGAGTAAAAATATAAGACAAGCGGTTTCTGAACGTATACTCGTTCTCGACGGAGCAATGGGAACTATGATTCAACAATATAAATTAACCGAAGAAGATTATCGAGGAAGCAAATTTGCAAACAGTGAAATTCCTCTCAAGGGTAACAATGATTTATTAATTCTTACCCAACCCGCAATAATTGAAGAAATTCACCACAAATATCTTGAGGCCGGTGCCGATATTATAGAAACCAATACATTTAATGCAAATCGCATTTCCTTAGCCGATTATCATCAAGAAGATTTGGTACATGAAATAAATACTCAGGCAGTAAAAATTGCAAAACAAGCAGCGGAAAAATTCACTGCTCAAAACCCCGAAAAACCTCGTTTTGTCTGCGGCTCAATAGGCCCGACAAATAAAACTGCATCAATGTCGCCGGATGTAAACAATCCAGCATTTCGGGCTGTTTCATTTGCCGACTTGGTCGACATATACAGCGAACAAGTTTCTGCACTTATAGACGCCGGAGTCGATATATTACTCATTGAAACCGTTTTTGATACACTTAATGCAAAGGCTGCACTATTTGCAATAGAATCTATTCAAAAAGAAAGAGTTACCGATATTCCGGTTATGATTTCGTTCACCATTGCAGATGCGAGCGGACGAACACTTTCGGGGCAAACGCTTCAGGCAGCTATTCATTCGGTACAAGATTTTCCAATTTTCAGCATTGGACTTAATTGCTCAATGGGAGCAAAAGAACTGGCTCCGTACGTATACGAACTCAACAAATTAAATCCATTCCATGTAAGTGTTCACCCAAATGCGGGTTTACCAAACCAATTTGGTGCATACGACCAAACAGCAGATATAATGCTCGAAATGGTAAAACCATTTATGGAGCGTTCAATGGTAAACATTATTGGAGGCTGTTGTGGAACCAATCAGGCACACATTCAAAAAATTTCGGAAGAAGCTCACAAACACAAGCCTCGCAAACTTCCCAAAAAAGACAACAAAACTCGTCTCAGTGGACTGGAGCCTTTAACAATTGATGCTTCTATTAATTTTGTAAATATTGGTGAACGAACAAATGTTGCCGGTTCCAAAAAATTTGCTCGCCTCATTCGCGAGAAAAAATATGACGAAGCTCTGGCAATTGCACGAAACCAAGTCGAAAACGGTGCTCAAATTATCGACGTTAATCTCGATGATGCAATGCTTGAGGCAAAACCCGAAATGATTCATTTTTTACATTTAATTGTATCTGAACCTGACATTTCACGCGTTCCGGTAATGATTGACTCATCGAAATGGGAAGTGTTAGAAGCCGGGTTGCAATGCATTCAAGGAAAATCTATTGTCAACTCTCTCAGCTTAAAAGAAGGTGAAGAAGAATTAATTGCAAAAGCACTATTAGTAAAAAAATATGGTGCTGCAATGATTGTTATGGCATTCGACGAAAAAGGACAGGCCGACTCATTCGAACGTCGGACAGAAATTTGTGAACGCTCATATACCATTCTTACCCAAAAAGTGGGAATAGAACCGCAAAATATCATTTTTGACCCGAATGTATTGACTGTTGGAACTGGCATTGAAGAACACAATAACTACGCTGTTGATTTTATTAATGCCGTAGCTTGGATAAAAAAACACTTGCCTCATGCAAAGGTTAGCGGCGGAATCAGTAATGTGTCTTTTTCATTCCGCGGAAATAATCCGGTACGTGAAGCAATGCACGCAATATTTCTGTTTCATGCAATAAATGCAGGTCTGGATATGGGAATTGTAAATCCGGGAATGTTGCAAGTTTACAGTGAAATTCACCCCGAACTCAAAGAAAAAATTGAAAATGTTGTTCTCAACCGTTTTCCCGAAGCAACCGAACAATTGATAGACTTTGCCGAATCGTGGAAAGATGAAGGGAAAACGAGCAAGAAAAAAGATGAATGGCGAGAAGAAGTTGTCGAAAAACGATTAGAATATGCACTCAAAAAAGGTATTCCCGATTTTCTGCAAGAAGATTTAGACGAAGCACGAACAAAATATTCACCCACACTCGGAATTATTGAAGGTCCACTTATGGACGCTATGAATGTGGTAGGCGAACTGTTTGGCGAAGGAAAAATGTTTCTTCCGCAAGTTGTAAAAACAGCTCGCGTTATGAAGCAAGCGGTTGCCATTCTTTTACCTTTTATTGAAGAAGAAAAATCTGATTTAAGCTCATCATCATCAGGAAAAATTTTGTTGGCGACGGTAAAAGGTGATGTTCACGATATTGGAAAAAATATTGTGAGCGTAGTGCTTTCTTGCAACAATTACGAAATTATTGATTTAGGCGTCATGGTTTCAACCGAAAAAATTATTGAAACAGCACTCGAAGAAAATGTAGACATTATTGGTTTGAGCGGACTTATTACGCCATCACTTGACGAAATGATACATATTGCACAAGAAATGGAATCACGAAATATGCATATTCCACTTCTAATTGGTGGTGCAACAACATCCAAAATTCACACTGCCGTAAAAATTGACACTGAATATTCCGATGCTGTTGTATATGTACCGGACGCATCAAAAAGTGCCTCGGTGTGCAGCAATTTATTGTCAGCAAAAAAAGATGCTTACAAAGCAGATATCAAAAAAGAATATACCGATTTGCGACATTCGTATACCAACCGGAAAGTTGCAAAATTCTTATCGTTGCAAGAAGCACAAAACAACAAATATGCTATTGATTGGACTAACACAACAATTCACGAACCCTCATTTATTGGCGTACAGGTTTCTTTAGAAGAAAAAATCGAGCAGATAATTCCCTCTATCGACTGGCAATATTTTTTCCATGCATGGGGAATAAAAGGAACATTTCCTGAAATTTTGCGTGACACAAAAGCCGGTGCAGAAGCTCAAAAACTCTATGATGATGCACAAAAAATGTTGCAAAAAATTGTAACAGACCAAAGCATACAAGCACATAGCGTTGTGGGATTTTTCCCGGCAAACAGTGTTGAGGATGATATAGAAATATACGCCGACGAACAACGTGAGACAGTGCTTGCCACACTCTACAATTTACGTCAGCAAACTGAACGGGCTGAAGGAAAAGCAAATATATGTCTGGCTGATTTTATTGCACCTAAAGACTCCGAGAAAATTGACTATATCGGACTGTTTGCAGTAACAGCAGGCGTTGGTGTTGATGCTCTGGCAGAAAGATACGCACGGAATAACGACGACTATAATGCAATCATGATAAAAGTACTTGCCGACCGTCTTGCCGAAGCATATACCGAATTTCTCCATCACAATGTACGAACAGATTTGTGGGGATTTGCACCGGATGAGCAATTAACAAACACTGAAATGCTCAAAGAAAAATATCAAGGAATTCGTCCGGCATACGGTTATCCGTCATGCCCCGACCACTCCGAAAAAGAAACATTATTTTCTCTGCTTGATGTCGAAGAAAACATTGGCATAACACTCACGGAATCGTACATGATGCAACCAACCGCAGCTGTTTCGGGACTTATATTCGCTCATCCTGAATCACACTATTTTGGTGTCGGAAAAATAAACAAAGACCAACTGGAAAATTATGCACAACGAAAAGGAATGTCTGTAGATGAAATAAAAAAGAATATCCCGACAAATATTGGATAAAAAAAAGAAAATGTACTGATATAGAAATAATGAAAATTCGCGGCATAAAGTGATGAAAATTAATTGTTATTGCAATTTTTTATCTTTTCACGCCTAAACTTTTTGCCTTTTTATAATCATCACATGCTCCTTTTTCATCTCCTATTTGTTCTTTATATACAGCTCTACTATAATACGCATAACCATTAGTCGGATTTAAATTAATATCCCAAGTATATAAATTAATTAATCCCGGAACATCATTTTGCATTATTTTGACAAGATAATAATCTTGAGGCACAAAATTATCAGGGTATTTAAGTAAATAGATTTTGTAATCCCTTTCAGCTAAATTATATTTTTTCATTGTTGAATAAAGATTTGCTCTGTCTAATAAAACATATTGCGTAAAATGAAATGAAAAAGTTGAGTCAAATTGTATAGAATTTGAATAATCATTTATCGCTTCCTGATACATTCTTTTTCTTTTATATACAGATGCTCTAATATTATAACTTTTCATATTGGGTGATAATCGAATTGCTTTATTGTTTATTCTCAATGAATAGTATTGGTGCAAAACATATTACTTTTGAAAAGTCAGAAATTGCAGATGTGGTATCATTAAGCATCAAAAATGTATTGCCGCGTTCAATATATGCTCCAACATTTTTTAGCTATTTGTGGAAGTACTACCTTCAACATATAAAGACTGAATTGATGCATTAATAAGCTTGTTCAGACAATGCATTTTCACACTTCATATATAATTGTATAACACAACATTTAAAACATAGTGTTTTTATAAAATGAATAGTGTACCTTTAGTGAAAATTAAAAAGAAATGGTGCGGGTTTCAAACGAAAAGCCATTATGCACACGCAGAAAAAGCAACAACACAACACATTGACACAAAAATGATAATTTGGGTTTGAAAATATAAAACCCAAAAGAATGCTTACCCTTGACTAATTGGTATTCTAAATAAATTTAAAAATTAACTTTTGTAATTATGAAACTTGCATATATTGGAACATATCCACCGCGGGAATGCGGTATTGGTACATTTACAATGAATCTTTACAAATCAATGATAACGAATACTGTTACACGTAAAGAACCTGTTGAGGGCTTCATTGTAGCTATGAACGATCATGAGCAAAACTACCATTATCCGGAGGAAGTAAAACTAACAATCAAACAGGAACATCAACGCGACTATTTGGAAGCGGTAAAATTCATCAATCTCAGTGGTGCTGACCTTTGCATTCTTGAACATGAATTTGGAATCTTTGGCGGGCAAAATGGGATATATATTCTCCCTTTGCTGTATCGTCTCGAAATTCCCCTTGTTGTAACACTTCATACTATTGTTAAGGAACCTTCATATACCGAAAAAGCAGTATTGCAGGAAATATGTAAAATGGCACATAAAATTATCGTTATGAGCCAAAAAGCAATTGAATTCCTTATCGAAATTTATAATGTAGATAAGGATAAAATTGTTTTTATAGCACACGGGGTTCCGGATATTCAATTTTGTCAGGAACAAACCAAAAAGGATTTTAATCTCGAAAAGAAAAAATTATTACTCACTTTTGGAATTCTAAGCCGCAACAAAGGTATTGAAACCGTATTATATGCTTTACCTAAACTTCTTGAAAAGCACCCCGATATTTTATATGTAGTTTTAGGCAAAACACATCCAAATGTAATTCGTCATTCAGGAGAAGAGTACCGTAACTATCTTCAACTTCTAACAAAAAAACTCAATCTTAGCAAGCATGTTGTTTTTATTAATGAATTCATTAGTCAAAAAGAATTATTTAAATACTTATCGGCTTCAGATATTTACATCACACCGTATTTGAATGAAGCACAAATCACGAGCGGCACTCTCTCTTACGCTGTTGGTGTTGGCTCGGCTGTTATTTCGACCCCGTACTGGCATGCCTTAGAATTGTTAGACGAAGGAAGGGGTAAACTCTTTGATTTTAACGATTCGGAACGGCTTTCTCTCATTCTTATGGATTTATTGGACAATCCGGAAAAATTGAAAAAGCTTAGAAAAAAAGCTTTTGATTATGGCAGAACGATAACATGGCCAAAATCAGGAGACAAATATGTTGAGCTTATTCAACAGATTCTCGCCGAAAAACCTCAGATTGTCGTTGCAAAAGAAACTACCATCGATCCGCTTATTCTTCCTCCTTTTTCTCTTGAGCATATTAAAAGATTAACCGATGATACCGGTATTATTCAACATGCAAAATTTGGAATCCCTAACTTAAAAGAAGGATACTGTATCGACGATAATGCAAGAGCTTTATTAATGGTGCTTATGACTTACCAACAAAAAAAGGACAAAATTGCACTTAATTTAACTCCTATTTATTTGAGTTACATTCATTATATGCAAAATGAAGACGGTACGTTTAGAAATTTCCTAAGCTTTAGTCGCAACTTTCTTGATGAAGTAGGATCGGAAGATTCCTTTGGAAGAACTATCTGGGCTTTGGGTTATTTATTAAACAATCCGCCTAATGATTCGTATTATCAAACAGGAAAGATAATTTTCTTTGATGCAGCAAAAAACTTTGAAAAAATTAATTCTATCAGAAGTATTGCCAATACAATGCTTGGTATCAGCCATTACCTTAAAAGCAATCCTTCCGATGATTCAATGATTGAAACATTAAACACACTCGCCGGCAAACTAATTAAACAGTATGAAGAAAACAGTTCTCCCGACTGGAAATGGTTTGAACCGTTACTAGCCTATGATAATGGCATTTTACCTCTCGCACTTTTACATGCAGCAGAAATTCTTAAAAACGAGAAAATTTCTGCAATTGCATTAGAAACAACAAACTTTCTTTCAGAAATTATGCTAAAAGATGGCTATCTGTCTATTATCGGAAATGAAAAATGGTACAAAAAAGGAGGTGAACGCTCATTATTTGCGCAACAACCTTTAGATGCTCTTGCAATGGTTTTGATGTATCGTCAGGCTTTTCAACTTACTAAAGAGAGAGAATTTCTTACTAAATTATTTTCCTGCTTCATGTGGTTCCTGGGAGAAAATGATATTCGAATGACTTTATTCGATTTTGAAACAAATGGCTGTTGCGATGGTCTCGAAAGTTATGGCATTAACCGAAATCAGGGAGCTGAAAGCTCTCTTGCATATTTAATTTCTCATCTGGTGGTTATGGAAGCTTTTGAAGCTTTTGAACAGAAAGATTTAGCATTGTAACATCCAAAGCAAGAATAAAAAATAAATTAAAATATAAATCATGTTAATAACAAGACACCCCAATAACCCAATTCTCACCAAAAAGGATATTCCATACACCGTTGCTACGGTTCATAATGCAGGGGTTGTTAAACTCAACGACACATACATTATGATATTCCGATCACATTTGCTTAATGGCAGAAGTATTTTGGGTAAGGCCGAAAGCGAAGATGGGTTTGATTTTGTGGCAGACAAAAAACCTTTTATGGTGCCGGCAACCGAAGGTGTTTTTAAAGAATATGAGGAATATGGGATAGAAGATCCACGAATTACTTTTCTTAATGGGGAATATCTTATTACCTATAGTGCATATTCACGAAATGGAGTAAGAATAGGTCTGGCGAAAACCACAGATTTTAAAAGCGTTCAGAGAATTTCCCTGATTACCGAAGCCGACTATCGAAACGTAGTTATCTTCCCGGAAATGTTCAATGGTTTATATGCTCGGCTCGATCGTCCTCATTCCGAAATTTCTCCATGGTCTATCTGGATTTCATATTCTCCCGACCTTATACACTGGGGCGAATCAAAATTAATTATGAAACCGTGTCAGTATCACTGGGACGAAATGAAGATTGGTCCGGGTGCACCCCCAATAAAAACACCACGCGGATGGCTCAATATCTATCATGGCGTATTCCCCACAATGGCAGGTAGTGTGTACCGCTTGGGCGTGGCATTACACGACATTCAGGACCCTTCAAAAATTATTGCAGTTGGTGATGAATGGATTCTCCAGCCCGAAGAAGCCTTTGAAATAACCGGATATGTTCATAACGTAGTTTTTTGTTGTGGTGCAGTTCCCGAAGAAGATGGTAGTATTAAAATTTATTGGGGTGGAGCAGACTCGGTAATGTGCGTTGGTATCGCAAATGTAGAAGAGCTTGTTGATAATTGCCTGGATAATTCACGTCCCGCTCTCTAATTAGAATAAATAAATTTAAACATATGAAAATTGCTATTCTATCTCCCATTGCGTGGAGAACGCCTCCGGCAAAATACGGTCCTTGGGAACAGGTAGCTTCAAATATTACCGAAGGGCTTGTTGATGAGAATGTTGATGTTACCCTCTTTGCGACGGGTAATTCTATTACGAAAGGCAAATTACAATATGTTTCTAAGGATGCATATTGTGAAAATCCATACATGGATCCAAAAGTATGGGAATGTCTCCACATCAGCAATCTAATGGAACAAGCAGATAAATTTGATATAATTCACAACCATTTCGATTTTTTACCGCTCACCTATTCCAGACTCATTAAAACTCCAATGATTACAACTATACATGGGTTTTCGTCACAAAAAATACTTGAAGTATACAAAAAATATAATAATAGCTGCTCGTATGTCTCAATCAGCAATTCCGACCGTAGCTCAGAACTAAAATATGCAGCTACTGTTTACAATGGTATTAACGAAAAAGAATTTACATTCAAGGAGAAATCACACGATTACTTGTTATTTTTTGGCAGAATTCATCCCGAAAAAGGAACTTTCGAAGCTATTCAGATAGCGAAAAAATCAGGACGAAAACTAATCATATCGGGTTTAATTCAGGATCAAGAATATTTTAACACTCAGGTTGAACCATATATTAATGATGTTGATATTATATTTGTGGGTAATACCGGGCCAAAAGAAAGAGACAAACTTATGGGCGAAGCCTATGCGCTCTTACATCCAATTAGCTTCAACGAACCATTTGGACTAAGCGTAGCGGAAGCAATGATGTGTGGGACTCCGGTTATTGCATTCAATTTAGGCTCAATGCCTGAACTGATTGTTAACGGAAAAACGGGATTCCTTGTTAACACCATCAGCGAAGCATCTGAAGCCGTTGGAAACATCAATTCCATTAGCAGAAAATTTTGCAGAGAATGGGCGTATTCAAAGTTTAGCAGAAAAGAAATGACGCGAGCTTATATGGATGTATACAATAAAATTTTAACCGAGGGAATAAAATCCTTATAAAAACATATGCATGGATAAGTCAATGAAAAACAAATCGTTAATTAAAAGAAGTGGGAATAAAATCGACCGTAATAATTCGAGAGTAATAACCAGACCTCATATACCGAGCGATATGTTACGTGTGAGTAAAATTATCGGCAGGGTCACAAACCTCACAGAAAGTAAAGTCGAGGAATTGTTAAAAGATATTATTGAAAATTTTTATGGTCGACATAAAAATATAAAGCAGCAACTGTATAATCATTTCGAAAAAGTTAAGGAATATTTACCCGAAAACAGTTCAATAACTGATGCCAGAAAAGAATTGATTGGAGCATATTTTAGTATGGAATACTCAATAGAATCCGCAGCTTTATTCAATCCTTCAATAATAAAACATCCCCATCAAAAGGGAGTTCAAAATGGCGAACTGCGTTTTATTATGAGCCTCAGGGCTACAGGAGAAGGACATATTTCTTGCATTGTTTTTCGCAGTGGTATAATAAAAAAAGATGGCTCAGCCATTTTCGATACTACATCTGAATTTGTTAAAACTCCGGATGTGTTGCTTGACCCCACATACGACAATCACTTATTTCGTCTCAAATTGGCGAATATGAAATCGTGGGATAAAACAAGTAGCCAAATTTTTGAAAAACTACCGGATAATTTTACGTATGGTAAATTAAAAGCTGGTATTAATGATTTATATCAAAACATTGATTTTGATCACAACGACCAAACAATTAAAAATATAAACTGGCTGGCAAACTCAAACTACAAAATAAAGTTTGATGAACATTCAAAAATATCTGAACGGGTAATATTCCCCGTTTCCGAAAATGAAAGCCGAGGAATCGAAGATGCTCGGTTTGTTGAATTTCATGAAGAAAATGGAGAACCAATATATTATGCAACTTATACAGCTTACAATAATGAATGCATTCTTCCACATTTATTGGAAACCAAAGATTTTATAAATTTCAATATTATCACCTTAAATGGAGAGGCTGTTCAAAATAAAGGAATGGCTTTGTTTCCGCGAAAAATAAACGGCAAATATGTAATGCTATCGCGTCTCGACGGCGAAAATAACCATATCATGTTTTCCGAACACTTACACTTCTGGAATGAATCAACGATTATTCAAGAACCAATTATGCCATGGGAATTTGTTCAGATTGGCAATTGTGGTTCACCGCTTGAAACGAGCAAAGGATGGCTTGTTCTTACTCATGGTGTGGGAGCAATGAGGCAATACTCAATAGGTGCTATTTTACTTGATCTTGAGAACCCCACACAAGTAATTGCTCGGCTTGAAGAACCTCTTATTATCCCCAACGAAAAGGAACGCGAAGGATATGTACCTAATGTCGTGTATTCATGTGGTTCTTTAATACATAACAACATACTTGTCATTCCATATGCAATGTCTGATATATCATCTAATATTGCTACGGTAAAAGTAGAAAAATTGATAGCTCGTATGAAAGTATGCTCATGAAAGATTACTTAATAATTAGTGTTTATGCAGGGCGGCGATATGCTTATTTTCGTTGTGTTTTTTAAGCCAGCATGCTATTTTTATAGAAAACATGTATCTTTGCAAAAATACTCTTAGAATCATGGTATCTTTGCAAACACGAAATTTTTCTGATATAGTTGCATATCTCATTTTTGTGATGGCGGGGTGTCTTGCTTTTTGGGATTTAATTTCGGGAACACATATGCTCTCGTGGGATATGATTGACGGAAATTATCCGTTTCAGCATCTGCAATCCCTCATTGAACGCAATGGCAACATCCCTCTTTGGGATCCGTATACAAATTTCGGAACGCCTCTTCACAGCAAATTGGGACAATGGTATCCTATTCGATTTATTTCTGCAAAAATTGGGGAATACACAGCATATAAGCTGAATATTGAATTTGTTCTGCACATTATTTTAGCAGGAATGGGAATGTTTGCACTTCTTCGTTCTCGTTCTTTTTCATCGGGAGTAGCTCTTTTTGCCGGTATTGCATACATGTTTTCGGGCTTTTTTATTGGGAATGCTCAACATATGAGTTGGATAATTAGCGGAGCATGGCTGCCTTGGTTATTATTGGTATACCTAAATCTGCTTCGTTCACCTTCGCTGAGGCACATTCCGATTAGTATTTTCATCTTTTTCTGCTTTTTTTCAGGCGGATATCCGGCATTTTCTATTGTTACCGTATATCTGTTATTTTTTGGCACTATTGCATTTAGTATTCATGCTGTACGAACGAACAAGCAGAAAAACTTACGAAAAACGACCATCTACCTCATCGCTATTATAACTGGTGTCACAATCTTATCACTTGCATATCTCAGCTCATTTTTCACCATGCTTTCATCGGTAACCCGAGGTGATGGTGTTAGCATGACTGCGGCTCTCTATTCATCGGTACGAGCTTTTCACACTATTACCTTTATCGCTCCGTTCACAAATGCTTTTTCTCAAGAAAATTTTTGGGACGGCGATTTGTCTATGCTTAATATGTATATTGGTATTGCAACACTATTATTAAGTCTCTATAGTCTTCGATTTATTCGAAATACAAAAGTGTTTTTCGCATGGATTGGCGTGGTATTTTTTGCAAGCCTTTCGGTTGGAGACAGTATGCCGGTTCGAAGTTTTTTCTATAATTATGTACCCCTGTGGGACAGCTTTCGATTTCCTGCTTTGTTTCGATTATATTATATATTTCTCCTCATTGGCTTGGCTGCTTTTGCATTCGAAAAAATGAAGCATTCACTTACAATTAAAACCCTCTTTCGCATCAGTCTCATACTTATTGTCACATACAGTATTGTTGTGGGAATGACATATATTCTTTCTCCTGATTTTCCAAATTATATCTATTGGCATAATTTCTTAAGAAGCTTACATTTCAGTCATACCATACTCATTCAAGCAAGTATTCAGCTCATGATATTGCTTGGCATTACCGGTATTTCATATATTATATACAAAAAAAACCAAAAAATTTCTGTCAGCTCTATTATTATTGCATATCTCATATGCGATATGGTAAGCACAACAGCCTTACAATCGGCAATTACCGTCACCACTCCTATAGAAACATATTATACACAAAGTCATGTTGACGTATTGCCCAAACAAACAGCATGGCCAAATATTAACGAACAAGCTTATGATAATTCTGCAAAATCTTTATCTATTGCTCCACCACTCTGGAGAAATTTGCATCTTTTTCATAAAAAACGTGCATACAACGGCTATACTAGTTATGTTTTGAAAAGCACCGAGAAATTCGAAAAATCAATACTATATGATTCAGTGAAAACCTATCCTGTTTTCTACACTCCTCAAAAAGTATATTCAGAAAAAGACACAAACATTGACTACTCATCGGGACACATTGCGGTGCTCCCGGACTCTTTATTAAACAACTCATACCGTTGTGATTCATCATCACTTACCCTTATTTCGGGTAACCAAAATGAATGTATTCTTTCTGCATATTGTACGGATACGACCTATCTCATTTGCATGCAAAATAAATATACCGGTTGGGAAGCAACAATAAATGGACAAAAAACACAGATTCTTCCGGCAAATTATATGGCTATGGCTGTCATTATTCCGCCGGGAACCTCAACCATACAATTATCATATAAACCCTCATCTATTGTTGAAGCATATTATCTTTATGAAACAATTCTCTACATTCTCATTGTACTCATTATTTTTACTGCTTTATCTAAATCTACATCAAGACGAAAAAAAATCGGCATAATAGGTCTGACTTGTCTAAGTCTACTTTATATTGAAATCCGTAATAAATATGGGATACAGGAGCCCGAATCAAAAGAAACACTCAGCTATACTGAACGCAAATCAGAAAAAGTTTTCACCTCTCAGGCAGAAGAATATACAGAACAAAAAAACAAGATAGACACTGATACGTGCACATATTTCTCAAAAGAAATGATGTACGGATCTACGTTTTCGTTTGCAAAATCACATTTAGCTCACATATTATCATCATATAAGAACCTACATATTTCCCTATCGGTATTGCCGGAAACAAACATTGAAAATGTATATATTGCTATAAATATATATAAAAACAAGCATCAATTCGACTTTAAATCTTTTCCAATTGCGAATTTTATTGACACCGAAACAGAATGGAATTTTATTGAGACAACCGTACCGCTTCACTTAAAGGCTTCCGATAATTATGCAATACGCATATTTTTATATTCACCCGAAAAAAAGAGTTTCTTTTATAAAAATTTCACTATTTCGTTTTTTAATTAATACAAATCGTATATTTTTGAATAAAATTTAACACCATCAAAAATGAAACGTACTTTATTAATTACGCTCATAGTAACAACATGTATAAGTGTTGTCTATGCATTTACCCAAAGCTCCTCATCGTACGTTCCAATTATTGTAGAGCGAACGACCCTAGAAAACTCCATAGCTTCGCTCGACACGGTTTCGGTACAAAATCCGGGGAAAATTTTCGTATACGAAAACAATTTATTTATTGTTGAGCAATATTACGGTGTACATGTTTTCGACAACAGCAATCCGGCATCTCCCGTAAAAAGAGGATTTATTCGAATTTTGGGCTGTACCGATATTGCGGTGAAAGGACCGATTATGTATGCCTCAAGTGCCGTTGATTTGGTTACACTCAACATTGGGAACATTTCGAATGTGACAGAACTCAGTCGCGAAAAAAATGTATTATCCGAAATTGTATCGCCATACGGCACTATTCCTGCTAAATATTCACTGAAAAACAGACCCTCAGGAACTATTATTGTTGCATGGAAAAAAGACTAACAATGAACCGAAATTTACGATTATCACTCTCGATTTTTACAATCAGCCTTCTAATAGGAATTGTAGTTTCTTGCACTGACGGTGGCATTTCAAAATCATCAAATATTAGCTCCATTCCATCAATTTCAGTAGGAGCAAGTGGAAAAGGCGGATCAATGGCTCGCTTTGCACTAACCGACACCGCATTGTACGTGTTGACAAATAACTCATTACAATCATACAGTATTAAAAATCAAGCAAGTCCGATTTTGCAAAATACCGTTTCATTAGACAATGATATGGAAACCCTGTTCCCATACGACAGTTTATTATTTATTGGTTCGCAATCGGGAATGTATGTATACACTGTAACTTCGAATTATTCTTTAGAATATGTAAGCAATTATTGGCATGTTACATCCTGCGACCCTGTCGTTTTTGACGGAACACACGCATACGTAACCCTCAATTCTGCTCATGAAATGTGTGGAAGATATATTAATCAATTGGATATTATTAATATGGAAGACATAACTGCTCCCTATCAAATAAATAGTTACGAAATGGAATCTCCAAAAGGATTGGGTGTTGACGGCAGACTATTGTTTCTCTGCGATAATAATTCTCTGAAAATTTACGACAAATCGGAGCCATACAATATTCAACTCAAAAACACCTTTACCATTCCTAACATCTACGATGTGATTCCATATCGAGGAAATTTGATAGTAACGTCTCAATCGGGTATTGTTCAATATTCGTATGACACAACAACATTAAACATAAGTTATAAAAGTATAATCCCCGTAAAACACTAACTTTTGAAATTATGAAAAAAACACTCTTTATTTGCATAGCTGTAATCATAGGATTTACCACATATGCACAAGACTCAACAAACACCGATTTTATTGCTCGACCAAATACCAATACTTACATATGGTCGATTGCGCCACAATTTACAGCCGAACATGCCATGCGGATAGACCTTGAAAAACGGTTAAAAAATGGTAGCAGTGTTATTCTTGCACCACGCTTTTATGTTAAAAGTGGTGATTCTGATGAAGGAACAAACGACGGAAAAATGCTCGGACTTGGGGGAGAAGTTTTTCATAAAATTCGGATAACTGATTTATCAAATCCGATACGCGGATATATTACATATGGTATGTTATATAATTATTATGACGTTATTCAAGTAGACGTTGAGTGGGTATGGGATGAAACATTGGGTGTTTCTACCATGATCGGCAGTGACAAAGAAAAACACACAGGTGTCCACAAATTCGGTCCGGATTTAGCAATCGGACTCGAAATGGAACCAATCGAACGCTTTATTATTGACATGTACGCCGGAGTTGGCGCACGATATAGCTTTGTTGCGTATGGCGACAAAGAATTCATAAACACGCATTCAAGCATATTCGATATAGGATACACCGGTATTGTCCCCTTAATTGTACTCAAAGTTGGGGTGGTTTTTTAGCGAGAAGACGAAATCTTATGGTAATTAATAAGATTGCTTAATGTCTGTATTGTATACGGATTGGGTATTATATCATTAAATCCGACATTATAAAAATCATCAAAAAAATCTTTATAATTATACACCGTATTCGCAATAATAATCACCCTGTTTTTAGGAAATGATAACTTTGTACGAATATACTTAGTGGTATCAATACCATTCATTATCGGCATATGAAGATCCATGAAAATCATATCGAACGGTTCGTGTTCGAAAATTTCTATAGCCTCTTTTCCGTTAGACGCCTCCACAAACGAATAATTCAACTCAGTAAGATATTCCCCTAAAACTTGCCGTCTTACAGGATTATCATCAACAATTAGAACTTTTCCCTGTAACATAATTTACGCGTTTAACTTATTGATTTTTGTAATATTACAAAAAAAATATTAAACAGACTGCCTTTTATTAAAAATAATTAATCAGTTTCACGGAAATATTTTTTTATATCCCTCTCGAATTACTATTTTTGTTGCACAATTTTACTATAAATTTAAATATATGAAAGTATTAAAATTCGGAGGAACATCATTAGGAGATCCTCAGCGTATCAAAAACGTATCATCTCTTATTAACCAAGATTCTGAACAAAAGATTGTTGTTTTGTCTGCTATGTCACAAACCACCAATTCATTATTGGAAATTTGTAATTATTATGAAAAAGGAAATCCTGAAGCGGCACATTCGTACATCAAAAAATTAGAAAAAAAATATTATGGAGTAATTGAAGAATTATTATCAAAAAAAGATTCTATTTCTCGTGCCAATGAAGTAATCAAAGAACACATTAAATTTATACGAGATTTTTCAGCTGTTCCATACGACATTAAAGTCGAGAAAGCTATTGTAAGTCGGGGAGAAATATTATCGACAAATCTTATACAATTATATCACGAAGAACAAAACATTCCTTCTGTGTTATTAAATTCTCTCGATTTTATGGTTATAAATGCAGACGGTGAACCTATATTACCTGAAATTGAAAAACGTCTTTCAGCCATCATGGCTCAATACAAAACAAATCCATTGTTTATAGCTCAAGGATTTATTTGTTTAAATCCGCAAGGAGAAATTGATAATTTAAAACGAGGTGGCAGCGACTACACAGCATCTCTTATTGGTGCAGCAGTTCGCTCGTCAATTGTGGAAATTTGGACAGATATTGACGGGGTGCACAACAATGATCCTCGTATAGTTGACAACACACAACCAATTGCAATGCTTACCTTTGATGAGGCGGCAGAATTAGCATATTTTGGTGCAAAAGTTCTCCACCCGTCTACAGTATTGCCGGCGAAACTCAAAAATATTCCTGTTGTACTTAAAAACACAATGAATCCGGATGCTTCGGGAACATATATTTCTAACGAAGAATCAGGAACCGGTATTAAAGCAATTGCCGCAAAAGATAATGTTGTTGCGGTAAAAGTAAAATCGGGTCGTATGCTATTGGCATACGGTTTCCTCCGTAAGGTTTTCGAAATTTTCGAAAAATACAGAACCCCTATTGATATGATTACGACCTCTGAAGTTGCCGTGTCATTAACAGTTGACAACGATAATTATCTCGCTCAAATTGTTGACGACCTTAAAATTTTAGGTAAAGTTCACGTCGATAAATTTCAAACAATTATTTGTGTAGTAGGAAATATTGTTGCCGAAAAACAAGGATATGCAATCCAAGTTCTCGAAGCTCTTGAAAACATTCCTGTTCGCATGATTTCATACGGTGGTAGCGAAAACAATATTTCTATTCTTATCGAAACACGCTACAAAGAGAAGGCTCTTAAAAATTTACATGAACATCTTTTTTAAATAAATTTATACAATTACTATGACAAATATAATAGATTACAAAATAGCAGATATTTCTCTTGCCGAATGGGGTAGAAAAGAATTGGATCTTGCCGAAATTGAAATGCCTGGTTTAATGGCATTACGTAAAGAATATAAAGGAAAGAAACCCTTAGCGGGAGCTAAAATTATGGGGTCATTACACATGACGGTTCAAACAGCGGTGTTAATTGAAACATTGGTTGAATTAGGTGCTGATGTTCGATGGGTTTCCTGCAATATTTTTTCTACACAAGACCATGCGGCGTCAGCCGTTGTGGTTGGCAAAACAGGTACTGAAGACAATCCGCAGGGAACTCCGGTGTTTGCATGGAAAGGCGAATCTCTTTCGGACTACTGGAAATGCACTGCACAAGCTTTAGAATGGCCTGACGGTTCAGGACCAAACCTTATTCTTGATGATGGTGGCGATGCTACCATGATTGTGATAAAAGGAGCACAATTTGAAGCCAACGGAGCTGTTCCCAAAGCTACCGAAGATGATTCTGAAGAATGGCAAGAATTATTAAAAATATGCGGTCATATTATGGAAAAAGATCCACAACATTGGACACGCATTAAAAACAACATTAAAGGAGTGTCTGAAGAAACAACAACAGGTGTTCACAGACTCTATCAAATGGCTGAAAAAGGAATTTTACCTTTTCCGGCATTTAATGTAAACGACTCGGTAACAAAATCAAAATTTGACAATTTATATGGTTGTCGTCACTCATTAACCGACGGCATTATGCGTGCATCTGATGTGATGTTGGCAGGAAAAGTTGCAGTTGTATGCGGCTACGGAGACGTCGGAAAAGGATCTGCTCAATCGCTTCGCGGCCAAGGAGCTCGAGTTGTAATTACCGAAATTGACCCTATTTGTGCATTACAAGCCGCTATGGAAGGCTACCAAGTGCTCACCCTTGAAGAAACTCTCGAATATGCCGATGTTTTTGTAACCACAACCGGAAATAAAGATATTATTACCGCTAAACATATGGAAAAAATGAAAAATATGGCTATTGTGGGTAATATTGGGCATTTCGACAATGAAATTCAAATGGCTCAATTAGCTAAAACTCCAGGTATCAAAAGAACGAATATCAAACCACAATACGATAAGTGGACATTCTCTGACGGACACAGTATACTTATTTTAGCTGAAGGCAGATTGTTGAACTTGGGCTGTGCAACAGGACACCCAAGTTTTGTAATGTCGGCTTCGTTCACTAATCAAGTTTTGGCACAAATTGAATTACACACACAGCACGAAAAATACGAAAAAAGTGTATACACATTACCAAAGATTCTTGATGAAAAAGTGGCTCGGTTACATCTCGATAAATTAGGGGTAAAACTCACAAAGATGTCGCAAAAACAAGCTGAATACTTGGATGTGCCGCTTAATGGACCATATAAACCGGATCATTACCGATACTAATAAAAAAAGTGCCGACGAATTGTTAACCATAAAAAAAACTACCTATGTTAGATTTTATTATTTGGAATGTTAACCCCGAAATTATTGACGGTTTTCGAATTCGTTGGTATGGTTTATTTTTCGCTATTGGATTTTTTATTTCATACACTATTCTTAATAAAATATTCGAACGCGAAGGTCTCAAACAAAAAGAAACAGACAATTTTATTTTTCTCGTGTTTGTCTTACTAATTCTCGGACTCCGGCTGGGACATTGTTTATTTTACGAACCCGATTATTATTTAAGCAATCCCACTGAAATCCTCTACATTTGGAAAGGTGGATTGGCATCACACGGTGGTGCAATAGGACTTTTGCTTGCTTTTTTAATTTTCTCTGTTCGCTCCAAACGGTCTTTTTTATGGATAATGTCGCGTGCAGCAATTGTTATTCCATTTACCGCAACAATGGTGCGGTTCGGAAATTTAATGAATTCGGAAATTTATGGTGTAGCCACAGATTTACCTTGGGCTTTCGTATTTGTAAGAGATGCCATTATTTCCACTACACCTGAACAGTTAACAGACGCAATTATTGAGAGTGGCGCTATTGCATCTGATTTACACTCTCATGTTATCCGACTTTTTGCGGGGTCAGCAGAAACCCTACAAGACGGGATTCCGCTAGCTGACATTCAACATGCTTTGTTGCGACACGACCTTGTTACACAAGAAAATATGCCAAAACTCACACAAAGTTTAGTGTCAGCGAAACTGATTCACAGTCATCACCCTACTCAAATTTACGAGGCCTTAGTTTATTTGGCAACATTCTTTACCCTTACCGGATATTACTTTACAAGAGCAAAGAAAAAATTACCAATATCGAATAATTTGATACTTGCCATTACCTTAATCGTTATTTTTACAGCTCGGTTTATTATTGAGTTTATCAAAAACGACCAAGTTGAATTTGAACAAACCATGGCACTCAATATGGGACAATGGTTAAGTATTCCGTTTATCCTCGCAGGATTCTTCTTTTTATTCAGATTCTTGAACGAGAAAAAACAAGTACACATATGATTTTCGGAGCAATAACATGGGAGGTTGCACCTGAAATTATTTCCATAACCGAATCATATGGTATTCGGTGGTATGGTGTTTTGTTTGCATTAGGTTATTTACTTGCCTACTTAATTCTTACCAAACTATTCACCAAAGAAGGGTTGTCACTTGTCATACTCGACAAAATAACACTCGCATCAATTATCGGGGGCGTTCTTGGAGCTCGCTTCGGACATTGTGTTTTTTATGAACCCGCTCGCTACCTTGCCGATCCACTCTCTATCCTCTACATTTGGGAAGGCGGATTGGCATCGCACGGAGGTGCAATCGGTATTCTTATTGCATTTTGGATTGTAAGTGCGCGCAATTCCATTTCATTTTCCACCCTACTATCACGAGCAATGCTCGTCGTTCCTCTTGCTGCAGTATTTATTCGCTTAGGAAATTTAACAAATTCCGAAATATATGGTATTCCAACAGACCTGCCGTGGGGATTTTTATTTCCCAACAGCATTAATGTTGTATACAGCTTAGAATCTCTTGAACCACGCCATCCGACCCAACTATACGAAGCGTTAGCATATTTTATTACATTTATTATTCTTCAAAAGTATGCATGGAAAACAGTAAAATTAGGTAACCAATTATCAAATCGCTTCATTTCCGGAGTCTTTTTAATCGGCATATTTTTCACCCGATTTTGTATAGAGTTTTTGAAAGAACCACAAGTATTTTTTGAAAAAGATATGCTCTTGAATATGGGGCAATTACTCAGCATACCATTTTGGTTGTTTGGATTGATATTATTACTCCAATACTACAAAAAGAAATAGAAAAACGCCCCCCTGTTAATAACTTTTTACACACTAACAAACAGCACGTTACGCATCATTTTTACAAAAAAAATCAGCTTAAAAAAAACAAGGGTATATAACAAAAAAGTATTTTTTGTACTTTTGAAAGATAAAGCCATAAAAATATATATAAATGGGAAAAGTAATATCTTTAGCAAATCAAAAAGGTGGTGTCGGAAAAACCACAACAGCAATGAATTTAGCAGCAAGTTTAGCTGTTTTGGAATACACGGTATTAATCATTGATTTTGACCCTCAGGCAAATGCATCATCCGGATTAGGAATTGATGTAAACGACATAGAGGGGGGCATCTACGAATGTATTATAGATAACAGCGACCCTCGTGAATTTATACGGCAAACAGAGCTTCAAAAACTACATATTTTACCTGCAAATATCGATTTAGTGGGTGCAGAAATAGAAATGCTCAATCGTCCGGATAGAGAAATGGTATTGCAATCGGTAATTGAACCGATAAGAAATGACTATGATTTCATTATCATTGACTGCTCACCATCGCTCGGATTAATTACCGTAAATGCATTAACAGCATCAGACACGGTAATTGTACCGGTACAGTGTGAATATTTTGCTCTAGAGGGATTAGGAAAATTACTTAATACCATCAAAATTATTCAAACTCGTTTAAATCCAAGCCTAACTATTGAAGGATTTTTGCTCACTATGTACGATATGCGCTTACGTCTTGCCAACCAAGTTGTTGATGAGCTTAAAACACACTTTGAAAATATGGTATTCTCAACACTTATTCAAAGAAATGTTCGTTTAAGTGAAGCTCCGAGTTACGGAAAACCGGCAATTTTATACGATGCAAATTCTAACGGTTCTATCAATTATTTGAATTTTGCAAAAGAATTTTTAACAAAAAATAATTTACCGGAAATTAAAGAAAATTAATCAGGTATGGCTAAAAAAAATGCCTTAGGCAAAGGAATCGGTGCGTTACTTTCTGACGCAGAAAATGTCGGAAAACCAATATCGCAACGTCCACCGTTAAAAACAGGCACCGAAATAGAAGTTGATAAAATTCAGGCTAATCCAAATCAGCCGCGAACAAAATTTGATGATACAGCTCTGGAAGAATTAGCTGTTTCTATAAAACAACTTGGGGTAATACAACCTATTACTGTTCGAGAAATAACTCCTGATACCTATCAAATTGTTTCGGGTGAACGTCGGTATCGTGCTTCAATTTTAGCAGGCTTAACCGAGATTCCGGTGTATGTTCGCAAAGTAAACGAAATTGATATGCTTACCATGGCATTGGTGGAAAACGTACAGCGTGAAGACCTTGATGCCATTGAAATTGCAACAAGCTACCAACGACTTATTGATGAGTGTAACTTAACGCAGGAAAAATTAAGTGAACGGGTCGGAAAAAAACGGGCAACGGTCACTAATTATTTACGATTATTGAAACTTCCCCCCGAAATACAATTTGGTATTATAAACGAAGATATTTCGATGGGACATGCTCGGGCAATTATTGGTGTTGATGATAGCGATTTGCAGCTGCGTATTTATACCAAAATAATTGAAAACGAACTATCTGTACGGGAAACAGAACAACTCATTAGAAAACATAAAGAGGCGGCATACATCGACGATTCTCAATCATCGTCGGAACCAAAAGAACCGGATGCTTTTGACTCTTTACGTTCAGATTTATCTGATACATTTAAGACGAATGTTAAATTCTCTATATCACCCAAAGGTAAGGGAAGAATTGTTATTCCGTTTTCATCTGAATTAGATCTCGAACGAATTTTGGGTCTGATTGAAAAAATTCAGGAATAGGCTTTTGCTATGCGTCCAAACACGTTTTTACAACGATACATATATATACTTTCCGGTATACTTTTAATTCCGGCATTCGTGCTTTCGCAATCGTCTGATTCACTATCTGCCGACACTCTATCTCAGAAACCTAAAACAGAACATTCGCCCAAAAAAGCAACCATTTATTCTGCTGTTGTCCCGGGTTTGGGACAGGTATATAATAAATCGTACTGGAAAGTTCCGGTTATTTACGGTGGTTTTGCAGGTTTGGGATACATTATCTCTCAAAATCATATATTTTACTCAGATTTTAGAGATGTGTATAATTCCTATCTAACATATGCTGCAGGCGAAGAAGCTGAGGGTAGAACACCAAATTCAGACACACTTCTTACTGTTCGAGGGCTGACATCATATTCGATATATAATGTAAAAGAAGGTCGCGATTATTTTCGTCGACGTCGCGATTTGGCAATTATTGGTATTGGTGCCTGGTATGTATTACAAATTATCGAAGCATATGTAGATGCTCACATGTTTTCATTCGATATTAGCGATGACCTAAGTTTACACTATCGCCCGACATTTTTTGATGCAGCAAAACCGGTAAGCGGATTGACCATTTCGGTACGGTTTTAAATTTGGTGTTAAGAAGTAATAACAGGGGATTTTCGATTTTCTGAACGAATAATAATCTACCGCAAACTGCTATATTGGTTTTGCCAATTAGGATCTTGGGCATCCTTTACCAGCCGCCACATATCATCACCATAAAGAAATTGAGTGAATTTTTGATAGCCATAATTTTTCTTCAGAAAATCCCATTGAGCAACGGTTGGGGCAAAATCTCTCCCGGCCCACCCTTGCTCTTTACTTCGGGGACCATCATATGGATATTCTGAATAGCGTAATTTCCATAAACCTTCAAACGTATCCCATTTAATTTGCTTTTCGGCAAGGAAATTTTTCCCGTCAGGGTTTGCTTTCGATTGTTCTTGACCGGTAACTTGATATATAAACTCTTGGCGAGAAAGATAGGTTATTTTGGTTTCACCGCTTGGTTTTATTTGAATATATCCATAACGGATAAAGCCATTATAGCTGGTTAACAAACTAAAACCAAAATATGCTTGAATAACGTCTTCTTTTTGTGATTCTTGAGTTTTGGGTACCAAAATGTTGCTATTTTGTGAAAAACTGAAAGTGGTAATACAAATAAGTATGACGGTGAAAATAAGCCGTTGTGTCATTTCTCTATTTTTTTGTGACGAATATACAATTTTTTTAATCACATTTCAAAATTCTGTTTCTGTGAACCTTCTCTTTCGGTACAAAAAGCATTCCGAATATGGTATATTGAAATATTTTTTCAAATTTATAATACCATACGGTTTTCGTTTGAAGGAATCTTGGATAGCTTTTTTAAACTGATTTTGATATTACTTTTGAGCTCAAAACTTTAATAATCACCTTAAAATCAAGTTTTTAAAAATCCTGTGATTTAATTCATCATAAAAAAGGACTCATTCGTGTTACCATCTATACAACACAAGTAATGCAAACTGCTTTTTTCTGTTTTTACCAAATAATATATATTGTGCAGGCAATTCGCTTTGCGGTGTTTTGTAAAAATAAAAATACATCTGAAATTGTATCTGAAAATTAGCTGTGATGGAATATTTGCATATGCCGGAAAACATATTTCCATTATATAATACCTGCGGACTCGCATAGGCATATCTAATAGCGTTTTGATACACATATATTCGGGCATTGTATGGTGCATTAAAATGTGCATAGCGCATATAACAGGTTATTTTTTGAGGAATGCGAAAAATAATGTCATTCCCTATATAATAACCCTTTTCACGAATGCTGTCCTGGATTGACAGTCCTCCCGAAATGGTGCTACGAAATTCAAACGGATGAAGAAATACCGACAATCGGTATTCTTGTTTTACGTTTTTTGTAATGATTGCCGACGTTTCATAAAAGAAATGCTCGTTCTGTTTTTGTTTTCGAGAATAAGTCGTTTTGCTACGGAAAGAATAGGTATTGTATTTTGTATATTCCCACGTAAGCAGACTTTCGTGTCCACGAATGGTTTCGTTTCGGACATTTGCATATTGAGTTGCAAAACGATCGTGTGCAAGGGTAATTGAATGATTTCCGCCAACATACGCCGTAACATCCGTGTACACACCTAATTCATTGCCTGTCGTACTTTGTTCTGAAAAACCTTTTGAAGAAAATGATTCAAAATTATTATCGTACGAACGAAACAATACATTCATATTCACATACGACGAAAATGTATGACTGAGACCATACATATGTGCCATATGCGATTTGCTATCAATAGCAGTTTCTCCATATATAGAACTATTATTATTGCGATATGTGCCATGAAGAGATGCGTGTGAAAAATGATATTGAGCGGTATCACTCAATTGCTGGCGAATAAAAGCAGTGCCAATAGAACTTTCATGCATGGAATACGAAGTGTTAATTCCCCATACGGAATGGAGGATATTATCTTTACATATAATTTCACGTGCTGTTCGGTGCGAACCGGTAGAATAAATCATAAATGGAAAAGCATATGAAGAGTCACGGCGATACCCGTCAATTTTTTTGCGAGAATAAAAAGGAGTAACAGCAAAATTTTGTAATGAAACAGTAGCTCCAACGCCACGATTAAATGAAAATTGATTTGATGAACTATGAGCTTTAAGACTGTGTTGGGAATTGAAGGGAGAATATCCCATAGATTTTGAAAAGAATCCACCTTGTTTGTACGCCAAACCTTGTCCGACACTTACTTGATAATCTCCCACAACAATATTCGAAAGATATGATTCCGATTGGTATTGTACATATGCCGAACTATAATCGAAGCTGTGTGAAAAGGGACCTTGTTGCTGCGACTCACCCATATCGTTGCGTGCAGTAACCCCCCACGAAAGCCTGTCGTATGCAGAATAGCGGTAGCGGTGAGTCGTTTGAAGAGCCTTCCCCGGATAGCCGAGAGTTTCTCTATAATCTGTTTCAGAAACCGGTATCCACGAATTGAGTGTTGAAAAAGAATGGGTGCCCTTGCCGGTAAAATCCGAAAATGTTGGAGTATACGTAAAGGCTTCAAATGTACAAAACGCAGCGGTTATATGAGCTGTTTGTTCGGTAAAGCCCAATACATATAAAAATTCATATGCTGTACGGACAGGTTTATGTTTTTGCACATAATCATACAAACTTTTTCGCTGGAATTCCGATAAAAAAAAGAGTCGCGAATATTCAGAAAATGGGGCAGTATTAATTGGGAATTTTTGTTCGTACAGTGTCTCAACCTCATTCGTTTCTTCTTCAGAAAGCGGGTAATTCATATTTGACATCAATAAATCCGGCTCGGTTTGACAAAAAACCTTGTTTGCTATCACACTTTGTAATAATACAAACCAAAAAATAAAACGTTTCAGTGTGCGACTGTTTTTTTTATTTTCACAAATGTATGAATTTGTTTTCACATAACGAGAATTCAATATAGTTTTTATGTTCTATCCATATATATATACAAGTAAATGTATACCTAAAACCTGATTTCGATATAATTTTTTAGGTTCAGAACGCTTATAAATAGTGAGGTTCAATCAAAAATAATGAAATAATAACGGGTTATTTTAAATTATTTTTGAGCTAAAGATGGGTGTTTATAAGCGAAAAA
>JAQICB010000100.1 GCA_027858745.1 Bacteroidales bacterium | reverse complement strand
CTATTAGTTCCATCTCAGAAAGTTTATAGAAGCCTCCTTTGGTAGGCTTTTAGAGGCTCCTGTTAGTAATAACAATGTATTTAGGTACAACCACGGATAATCATAATAATCTAAAAGCTGGCTTTGCAGAGAAAATAATAAATGGTCAACAGACACAATTATTTCCTCTAGATAATAGGTATGCACTCATTTTTAGATCGGATACTGCTTTTATGTATGATTCACATAATGGAGCTTTGGAACTATCGCACAAGGTACAAGCACCAGCTTGTGTTTGTAAAGATAAAAATGAGATACTATGGACTGGGACGTGGACTGGAAAACTTCTGGGATACAATAAAGCTGAAAATATCAATTACGATATAAATATTGCAGCAGGTAATAATAAGCAATTAATAATTTTTAGTATCATTGCCGACCCCGATGGTTCTTTGTGGGCTGGTACTTTTGGCAAAGGGCTGGTACATATAATAAATCCTTGTTCCGAAAATCCAATCATAGAGTATTACAATAAAAAAGCTCAAGGCAATTTTTTTCTTAATACAGAAATGATTCTTTGCTTACATCTAGATGTCAACGATAATCTTTGGATAGGAACGAATGGTTGTGGACTTGGCACCTTCAATAAGAAGACTCAACGAATAGAAACATATACTACTAATGATGGATTGAAATCTAATATAATAGAATCTATCTCTTCTGATAAAAATGGGAATATTTGGTTTGCATCAGATATTATTTCAAAATATGATGTTCAGAAAAAAACATTTACGCATTATTTTCAACCTCAAGAATCAAAAGGTAGCTTTATAGTAAAGGCATGTGCAAAATCATTAAAGGGTGACTTGCTTTTTGGCTGTACCGAGGGTATTTATGTATTCGATCCTACTGCAATTGTCGATGAGAAGGATGCGACAACTCCTGTATTTACCGATTTTAGAATTAGAGGAATAACAGTAAAAGCAGGAGATACAATTGAAGGAATGGTGCCTTATTCTAAATCGATTGCATTTTCCGATGAAATAGTATTGCCATATGCTCTTAATTCATTTTCTATTATATTTTCCAGTTTGGAATATAATGAACCTAATATGCTCAACTATCAATACAAATTGGATGGAGTAGATAATGACTGGATTCCATCAAATGCAAACAACCGAATTGCAAATTATGCAGGAATACAACCAGGTAAGTATATTTTTCAGGTAAGAGCTAGTATTGGTTCTGGAAATTGGAGCAAACCTAAATTGTTAGCAATTAGAATTGTGCCACCTTGGTGGAAAACAATATGGTTCAATTTAGGTTTAATACTTTTTATTGCAAGTTTAATTACCATACTATTTATTTATCGCATAAGGCTTATTAAACAGCAAAAGACAATATTGGAAGAGAAAGTGAGAAAGCGAACTTTAAAATTGTCGGAGGCAAATATTTTGCTAAACGAAAGTAAACTTGTGCTTGAAATGAAAAATGAACAAGTTGAAGAAGCGCTCAATGCTAAAGATAAACTTCTGCGTGTAATAGCTCACGATTTTAAAAATCCATTGTCGGCTATTAGTGGACTAACAGTATTATTGAAAAATAAATTTCTTCAGTTCGATGCTAAAAAAAATACAGAAATACTTAATTCTATAGCTGCTTCTGCATCAAATCTTGAAATTCAAATGAGTGATGTTCTCGAATGGGCTTTGTCTGAAAAACAAGAAATTGTTTTCAAACCCATTGAAATAAATATTGAGGCTTTGATAAATGATGCAGTTGAATTGGTGAAAAAAAGTGCAGAACGAAAAAACCTTACAATCTCACTACATTTAGATTATGAAACTAATTCTTTTGTCGATCCCCGAATGATAAATACTGTTATTCGAAATTTACTTATAAATGCCATAAAATTTACCCAAAATGATGGAATAATTACTATAGTTGTGCAGGAGTTTGATAGTGAAATTGAGGTTTCAATTATCGATTCGGGCATAGGAATATCTCAGGAAACAATACAATCAATATTAAATAGCGATGAATCTTATTCCGATTTCGATACCGAAAATATAAAAAGTACCGGTATTGGCTTGCGATTAAGTAAACATTTTGTGGAAAAAAATGGAGGTACATTAGCTGTGAGAAGCATGAAAAATAGAGGGTCGGTTTTTGCCTTTACCATACCAAGAGGTGAGAATAAAGCAATTGTACAGAAACAAAAATCTTCGTCACATAAAACTCATAATAAAACACAAAATAGAACTATTACGAAAGATAAAAGCATTACAATACTTATTATTGATGACGATACTCATATTTTGGAATTGCTTAAACATTTATTTGAGCAGTATTATAATGTTGTTACTGCTTACAATGGACAAGTTGGAATGCAATTGGCTGCCAATGTAGTGCCTGCATTAATTATTAGCGATATTTCAATGCCCGAAATTACTGGAATTAAGGTGTGTCAGGCTCTTAAAAATGATATTCTTACAAGTGCAATACCTGTAATTTTAATAACTGCCGATCAGCAACTCATGAATGAAAGTTATGCAAGTGGCGCAGATGATTTCATTGTAAAACCTTTTGATGATGATGAATTATTGTTAAAAGTTCATGCTTTGATAGAGAATCGTAAAAAATTATTAACCAAAATTACTAGCGATACAGATCATCCTTATTTTATCTTACCCGAAAGTTATGACGACATTACTATGGCTAAACTTTTAACATATATAAATGAACATTTCTGTGAATCGGATTTAGATATTATAAAAATAAGTAAGGAAATTGGACTTGGACGTACTCATTTATGGCGAAAATTCAAATCTTCAACAGGTCAAAATTTAAGCGATTATATAAAAAATCTCAGAATGACAAAAGCAAAAGAAATGCTTTTAACAGGTAAATATAAAGTTGCCGAAGTGGGATATGAAGTGGGATTTTCGAATGCTGCATATTTTACAAAATGTTTTTCGGCACAATTTGGTTATACTCCAAAAGAATGTATCGACAGAAATAAATAAATTTATTCCCTGGGATATAAAAATTGCATCATATTTTATATTATAGTACTCTGTTTTTGAAATTGAGCAGGGGAATAGTATGGATATTTGGAGCAAGGAAGGTATTTTTATTGTTTTCAATAAATCTATTTTAAGTGTTGAATAATAGTTGTTTACATATGGTTTAAGTTGATTGTATATCTCTATGTACCATATAAAAATGTTGCAAGATACTATGTTTTCAAATGTGTGAACATAATGAATATAAATTGGAAAATATTTTATACTAAAACCATTTTCTTTTTTAGAATTTTAACTATGCCAAAAATTGGTTTAGTTAAGAACTAGCAATTATTCACATAAAAGCAAAACTGTTATGAAAACAAAGCTTATTATTTTATTTTCTTGCCTGATATTTAGTGTTTTTGGGCAAACGTATTCCCAAAAATGGTCTGATATAAATTATGTTGGAGATGGTCAGGTTGGTCATAATCTTGATATCTATTTACCACAAACGGTAAAAGATAATTATCCTGTAGTAATATATATCTACGGTAGTGCATGGCAAAGCAACAATTCTAAAACTTCAGATATGAATACGGTTGGTGCCGCTCTTTTGGACGCTGGATATGCTGTTGTAAGTATCAACCATAGATCGAGTACCGAAGCAAAGTGGCCTGCACAAATTAATGATGTTAAAGCTGCAATTAGATTTGTAAGGGGAAATGCTGCGAAATATAAATTTGATACATGTTTTGTAGGTATTTCAGGTAGTTCTTCTGGAGGGCATCTTTCTGATGTTGCTGGCTTATCTCGAAATGTAAAAACATTTACAGTTGGAAGTACTACAATGAACATAGAAGGAACACTTGGTAGTTATACAAGTTTTAGTAGTTCTGTAGATGCAGTTTGCGATTGGTTTGGTCCAAAGTATTTAATCAAGATGGATTCATGTGGAAATACAACGCAACATGGCGCAGATGATTCTCCAGGATCTTTGATATTGGGTTGTCCAATTAAGCAATGTACTGATAATGCAGCGATGCTTGAACCAAAAACGTACATAGATCCTACAGATCCTCCTTTTTTGATTTTTCATGGGACAGCTGATGCTGTGGTTCCTTATTGTGCAAGTGTTTTCTTAAATAAAGACCTAAATGCAGCGGGTGTTCAAAGCGAGTATGTTGAAGTTCCAGGAGCTGGGCATTATTCTAATATTCATAATGCTACTAATTTTGCGAAGATGGTTGCATTCTTTAATACACAACGAGATGCAAAATGTAATGGTCCTGTATCTACAATAAGTGTCAAGATTACTAGTCCTGCTAATAATGCAGAATTTGATCCTCCTGCAACAATCGCTATTGATGCTACAGCAACAACTACTGTTGGTTCAATTGCAAAAGTAGAGTTTTATAACGGCACAACGAAAATAGGAGAGGACCTAACTTCTCCTTATACATATACATGGGCAAATGTTGCATCTGGCACATATTCAATAACAGCTCTTGCTACCGATAATAGCAATATTACAAAGCCTTCGTCAGCTGTTGCCATAAAAGTAAATACTCCTCAAGGAGCTTATCTGGGTACGGCTTGGCCAATTCCAGGGACAATTGAATTTGAACATTTCGATGTTGGAGGAAATGGTGTTGCTTATCTCGATAATTCAGCAGATAATACTGGAGGTGCAGATTTTAGGATGGATGAAGATGTAGATATTGAAGACTGTACCGATGATGGTGGTGGATATAACCTTGGTTTTGCAACAGGTGGCGAATGGCTTGAATATACTGTAAATGTTGCTACAGCAGGGAAATACAATATTACCTTTCGTGCAGCATGTAGTGGCGATGGCAGAACAATTTCGCTACAAGCAAAAGGAGTAACTGTTGCTGATAATATAGCTATATCAAGCACTGCAGGATGGCAAACTTGGAAAGATGTAATAGTTAAAGATGTTGTTTTGGAAGCTGGAATTCAAATTCTTAGAGTAACAGTAGGAACAACAGATTATGTGAATCTTAATTATATGGCATTTGAAACTACATCTATTGCGCCAGTTGTATCTATTACTTCGCCTACTGATGGAAGCGAATTTAATACCTCAGAAACAGTTTCAATTGCAGTAACAGCGACTGCTACAGGTGCTACAATTTCTGCAGTGAAAATAATGGATGGCACTACAGAACTTACTACAGACAATACAGCTCCTTATACTTACGATTGGACAGGCATGTTGGAAGGTAGTCATACCATTACAATTGAGGTTACCGATAGCAATGGAACCTTAACAACAAAATCGATTACAATTAATGTGATTCCGGCTCCTGAAGTAGGTATAGAACTTCGTAAAGGATGGAATCTTGTTGGTTATCCATATAGTGGTTCTGTAACTCCAGAAGTGGCGTTCCAATCTGTATTTGCAAATGTTGAATTTATAAAAGACATGGAGGGATTTTTCGATACAACTTCAACTCCTGCATTAAATTCTTTAGATAAAATTAGTTTTGGTAAAGGATATTTTGTGAAAGTTGATGCACCTTGTAAACTTATATGGGGTAAATAATAAGGGAAATTGTAAAGTTTCACCACGTTGTTAATGGAAAAACTTCCCCCTTCCTTTGCGTAGCGGAACGAAGCAAAGGAAGGGGGAAGTATCACTATAAATGATAACTTGCTTAATTTTGTAATTCTCGAAAAATAATATCGAACTCAGATTTAAAGAAAATCGCAGCACATTTGTACCATTTATTGTTCTATTTCCGGTTGAATTGGTTTTGTTTTAATGTCCTCATAAAACAATGCGAGTGATACCTGCATGTATGGTGCTAACCATAAAAATCCGATTCCGAATGTGAGAATACACAGTAATGCCCAACCGAGAAAACGGAGATATAAGAAAAATAATTTCATTTTATACCCGTACATCATTTTTTTACTGGCATCAATTGCATCCATCGGTTTCATATCCGGATTTTCTGATAAAATAAAATATGCCATTGAATAGGAAAAACCGGCAATTATCCCCGGAATAATTAATAATAATGTCCATAATAAAATGAAAACCATCATTAAAAGATACAATACGAAAGCATTACCGAAATTTTGAAAACCGGAAAATAATGTGTTTACATCAGCGTCTTGTTTTCGTGCTATTAATAATGCGAAAATCATGTATCCCAGTGCAAGAGGACCGGCTAATACTAATGCTGCAATTTGACCGAGTCCGGGAATTGCCTGAATTGCACCAACACAGAGCATGTAAATGAGTGTTATAATAACCGCAGTACCCCATTTACCTTGAAGAGCTTCTCTTGCTTGAGTCATAAGTGCTTTGTTTTCTGTTGTCATAATAATTAGTTTTTGGTTGTCCTACTCGTAAGGTTTTTCGGTTTCACCCCGTTTGAATGGTTTCGGATTCCATGTGTGTGTATGTTAATGTTTTAGTATGGTAAAAGTAAAAAAAATATTTGAAAGTATGAGCAAATGAAGTATTTTTTTTCTGTTTAAAAATGTAATTTTTCATGCTTTTTTCTGTCTTAAATAATGTGTGTGCGGTGTCGCATATATTTGTTTTTTGTATATGTTTGTAAAAAAATAGAATTATGGTACAGGTATTTTTAATCGCAGTTGTTTTTGTTGGGCTTGCTGTTATAGGTTTGGGGATTAACATATTTTTTAGAAAGAAAAAATTTCCCGATACCGAGGTAGGAAAAAATAATGATATGAGAACTTTAGGTTTGTCATGTGCTCGTTGCGATGAAATGAAGAAATTTCGTCAACGAAAACGATTTTCAAAAATTTCGCTTGACATTGGTAAGTTATAAGTAATACGTGGATGACTATTCAACATAATGTATATAAACTATATATTATAAAATTTTCTAAATGGTTCATGCTCTATATGCCTATTATAGGGCTTTTTTATGCAGAGAATGGTCTTACTGTCGCTGATTTATTCATTTTACAAGCAGGTTATTCTCTCGCAAGCGGTATTTTCGAAATTCCTTCGGGATATATGGCCGATGTGATGGGACGGAAAAAAACGCTTGTCTTGGGAAGTGTTATGGGGGCAATCGGGTTTGGTATATATGTGGTGCATCCTACCTTTTATTATTTGATGATCGCGGAAATAATTATGGGTATCGGGCAGAGTTTTATTTCCGGTTCCGATTCTGCAATGCTCTATGATTCATTATTTCATGTAAAAAAAGAGAGGCAATATTTACAGCACGAAGGACGAATAACTGCTTTAGGTGGTTTTGCCGAAACAGCTGCTGCGGTTTTCGGTGGAACAATAGCGGTAATGCTGAGTTTACATTCGGTTTTTGTGGTGCAAGTAGTAATTGCCACAATTGCTATTCCTGCGGCTTTACTCTTGATAGAACCACCTCGGGTGAAGTTGGTGCAAAAACGCTCGTTACGAGCAATTTTTTCCATTAGTTCGCATGCCTTGTTTAAACATCCCAAATTGTCGTCTGCAATATTGTTGTCGTCGGTAATTGGTACGGCAACTCTTACCATGGCATGGCTTATTCAGGCGTATGTGGTTGAATATGCGTTTTCGGCGAAAGATGTGTCGGTCTTATGGGTAGGATTGAATCTTTTAGTCGCAGTGGTATCATTAGTTGCTGCATATTTTATGAAAAAATTCGGCTTGCATCGATTATTATTGTCAATTGTGATAGTGGTACCATTTACGTATTTCATAATGGGCAGTGCTTCCGTGTTTGTCGTTATTCCACTCTTATTCGTGTTCTACTTTGTACGCGGATATGCAACACCGGTGTTGAAAGATCTAATTCAAATAAATTGCGATTCGGATATTCGTGCTACGGTGCTGTCGATACGCGGATTGCTTATTCGAATAAGTTTTGGAATTATTGCTCCTTTAATCGGTTTTTTCTCTCAAAAATTTTCGTTTCATACGGCAATTCTCATAATTGCGTCTACCTTTCTTATTTCTATTTGGTTTATTTATATTCGATTTTTACGACAAAAAAAACTATCGAATACGATAAAGTCTCCCAATAAATAATTAGTTTAGTTCTTAAAAATACAGTATTTTTAATTTTTTATGTAAAGTGTATTAGTATGAAATATTGTGATAGTAAGGATTAGCACACAATGTGGATGTTGTCTAACCGTTAAAAATTAAAACAATAAACATATGAACCGAGCCATTATCATCAATTAGCATAACTCATATATTATAATGATTATTTTGATATAGTTTTAAAGTAGTTTTGTGAATCATGGCGAGCTCTATATGACCGTTAAAAATTAAAAAATAAACATATGAAACAATTGCTTAGTCTCTGTATAGTGGTATGTATTTCTCTCTCTCTTTCTGCACAAGAAGAGTTATATGATATGCTTTCGAAAGGTGATCTGCAAACCGTTTTTAAACAAGTAAAGACGGGGTTGCAAGAAAAACCGGATTATGCCTTGTATTATCATGTGATGGGAAAAGTGTTTGCCGATGAAACATTTTCTGAGCATAATTATGTTGATGCCTATGCCTATTTTGTGGATGCTTTGCGGTATTATGAACTAACGAGTGCATTCGAAAAACGTCGCTATGATAAAATTCCACTTAATGAGACAACTATTAAAAATGATATTGCATCGGTGTCGAAAAAAATTGTTTCGGTGGGGCGAAATACCAAGTCTATTGAGTATTTGAATTCGTTCATTATTCAGTATGAAAAGGCTCCTTCGGGAATACAAAAAATTGCGAGCTATGTTCGTGACAGTCTTGCGTTTGTTTCTGCTGAAAAACAGGATGCGATTGATGGGTATAATGTTTATATAAGCACCTATTCGCAGTCGAGCTTCGTGAAGAAAGCGAAAGCACGTCGAGATGAGTTGGCGTACAATGAAGCGAAGGAGAAAAAAACAAAAGAGGGGTATAAATATTTTATAGAAACATATCCTGAGGCAAAACAACTACCGGAAATTCAGTTTGCGTACGATGCGTTATTTTTTGATGAAATGACGGAAAAGGGATCGTATGATAGTTATTTGAATTTCATGAAGGAGTTTCCGAATTCTTCGGTTGTGAAATATGCTCTCAAGGGTATGGTTGATATTGCCAAGGTTCAGAATGATGTGAAATTACTGCGTAAAGCTGTTGCCTATAGTTCAAGTTCTAGTTATAGCTATGCCTTGTATGAATATTATAAGGTGCTTACTTTTGATGGTGAATACCAAACAATTATTCAATTTGTGCGTGAATTTACGAATATTCCTTTTTTGGATGTGGTGAAGCGGGATTTGCAAATTGCGGAAATGGGAGAAAATTTGGAAATGCATCGCGGATATATTCCGGAACGTGAGGCTGACTATATTCAGTACATTAAAATGGCTGCCCCAAAGGATAAGGCTTTTGTTGCTCTGCAACGTCTAATTGCTCCGGATGTTCAGAATAATGACTGGAGCAGGGCTTTGGCACGAATTGCAACGGTTGAGCAATTTTTTGGAAATGGGTATGCTCCAATAGAAGATTTGAAAAGTTTAATTACCGCTGAATTCGATAATTCAATTCTTGTGCAAGAGATTCCCGGAAATATCAATACGGTTGACGGTGGTGAGTATTCGCCGGTCTTAACTCTTGATTCGAAAACGATGTATTTTTGTGGAAAAAAACGTGATGATAATATTGGTGGCGAAGATGTGTTTGTGACGCATTTTAATGATACTACATCTGAATGGGGAGATCCGAAGTTGATTTCTAAGCTTTCGACAACGTATTCTAACGATGCACCGGTAAGTATAACTTCTGATGGTACAATCATGATTTATTTTAAGGAAGGAGTTATTCATTATGCTAAGAAACGTGATTATGGTTGGGGTAAAGGTGTGGAAATGCCCGGAAAAATTAATGATTATCAGTGGAGTGCCGATGCCATGATTTCGACTGATGGTAATGCCTTGATTTTTGCGTCGATACGTCCGCAGAATTATAATTATTTTACTGATCCATCGTATGTTGTTCCGTATTATCATGGTGCTTTTTTGCATCAATCGGATATTTATGTTGCTCCGCGAACGGAGAATGGTTGGGGTGAACCAATAAATGTTGGTCCGGTTATCAATACAATTTATACCGACCGAAGTCCTTTTTTGCATCCGGATATGAAAACCTTGTATTTCAGCTCGGACGGACATAGCGGTTTTGGTGCTATGGATGTGTTTATGTCGAAACGTTTGGCTGATTCTTGTTGGGATTGTTGGAGTAAACCGGTGAATTTGGGTAAGCAGATAAATGACCATCAGGATAACTGGGGATATAGAATTACAACTGATGGTGAATTGGCATATTTTGCAGCTCGAAAACAGAATATGCATGATCATGATATTTTTTATGTGAAAGTGCCGGAACACGTTCGCCCGCAAAAAGTGACAACTATTCAAGGTTCGCTTACAAATAAATCGGGTGTGCCTATTGGTGCTACAATTATTTGGGAAGATTTGGAGACCGGAAAGGAAATTGGTCAGTCGCAGTCTGACCCTGAAACGGGAGAGTATATTATGGCATTGCCTCACGGAAAGGTATATGGGTATTATGTGTATGATGACAAATATTATCCCTTGTCTCATAATATTGATTTGACGAATCAAATAAAAGCACAGACAATTACGCAAGAAATGACAGCGGTTTCCTATACCGAAATGCGTGAGGAGGGCGAATCGGTTCGCTTGAATAATTTATTTTTTAATACGAATGAAAGTGTGATTTTGCCCAATTCTATTCCGGAATTAAAACGAGCAGCTCAAATAATTATGAAATATAACAAAAAAGTTGAAATTGCGGGGCATACTGATAATGTTGGTGCGGCAGATTTTAATGTAGATTTGTCGCTTCGTCGTGCTCGTGCTGTTCGCGATTTTCTGGTTGCTGAAGGCTGTGATCCGGATTTGTTTGTTATTGAAGGATTTGGTTTAACCAAACCGATTGCGACAAATGAAACGGTTGAAGGTCGTGCGAAGAATAGACGTGTGGAATTGCGATTTTTATAAGTTTAGAAAGGGAATAAAAAAAATAATTGTGAAATTTTCATTAGAATCAACATATAAACCGACCGGTGATCAACCGCAAGCAATAAAAGAATTAATTACCGGCATAAATCGTGGTGATGGTGCACAGGTTTTGTTGGGTGTAACCGGATCGGGAAAAACTTTTTCTGTGGCGAATGTGATTACCGAAGTTAATAAACCTGTTTTGGTATTAAGTCATAACAAAACTTTAGCTGCTCAATTGTATGGTGAATTTTGCCAGTTTTTTCCGAATAATGCAGTTGAGTATTTTGTTTCGTATTACGACTATTATCAACCAGAAGCATTTATACCAACAACCAATACGTATATCGAAAAGGATTTGTCAATAAATGAAGAAATTGAAAAATTGCGTTTGCGTACTACCGGAACCTTGCTAACCGGACGGCGTGATGTGATAATTGTTTCGTCCGTTTCGTGTATTTATGGTATTGGAAATCCGGCTAGTTTTAACGAACGTGCAATGGTAATCAAAAAGGGACAATTAATTGACCGTGATGTGCTTTTGCGTAATTTGGTGGATAATCTGTACTCTCGAAACGAAGTGGATTTTAAACGTGGTAATTTTCGGGTAAAAGGTGATACAATTGATGTTTTTTTAGCTTCGGGCGATTTCGCATATCGTATAGAAATGTGGGATAATGAAATTGATGATATTTCGATTATTGTTCCTGCCACCGGATTGGTAATGGATAGAGTAGAGCAGGCTACAATTTTTCCGGCAAATTTATTCATAACGGGAAAAGAAGGCATGTGGCTTGCTATTGAGCAAATTCAGAAAGATATGGTCGAACAGGTTGGCTTTCTTGAATCTGTTGGGAAAAATTTAGAGGCGAAACGTCTGCAAGAACGGGTTGAGTATGATTTGGAAATGATTAAGGAATTGGGGTATTGTTCGGGTATAGAAAATTATTCTCGTTACTTTGATGGTCGTCCTGCCGGTAGCAGACCATTCTGTTTGCTCGATTATTTTCCTGATGATTACCTCATGGTAATTGATGAAAGTCACGTTACATTACCGCAAATACGAGGTATGTATGGTGGTGACCGTTCCCGAAAGGTAAATTTGGTGGAACATGGTTTTCGTTTGCCTGCTGCCTTGGATAATCGTCCTTTGCAATTTGATGAGTTTGAATCATTATGCCCGCAAGTGATATATGTAAGTGCGACACCGTCCGATTATGAATTAGAGCAAACCGATGGCGTGATTGTGGAGCAAGTAATTCGTCCGACCGGCTTGTTGGATCCTTTGATTGATGTGCGACCGAGTTTGAATCAGATTGATGATTTGGTACAGGAAATTAATGAACGGGTGCCTAAAAATGAACGGGTTTTGGTTACGACACTTACCAAACGAATGGCTGAAGAACTCCAGAAGTATTTTGAAAAACTCCGTATTCGTAGTGCATATATTCATTCTGATGTTGATACACTCGACAGAGTTGAGATTCTTGATAATTTGCGTGAAGGAAAATTTGATGTCTTGGTTGGGGTCAATTTATTGCGTGAAGGACTTGATTTGCCGGAGGTTTCCTTGGTTGCTATTATTGATGCCGATAAGGAAGGTTTTTTACGTAGCGAACGCTCGTTAACACAAACTGCCGGTCGTGCTGCTCGAAATGTAAACGGTTTGGTTATTATGTATGCAGATAGGATAACCAAAAGTATGAAAAAAACCATTGATGAAACGGATAGACGACGTGAAAAACAATTGGCATATAATGAAGAACATGGCATAACACCAACGCAAATTAAAAAACAACTCGGAAGTATGATGCAGCGGGGAATGTATGTTGAACCACAGTCTGAACGCAAAGATTTTGCAGCAGATCCGGTGATGAAATATATGGAAGCACCTGCACTGAAAAAAGCAATAGACAAAACAAAATCAGATATGCAAAAAGCAGCCAAAGAATTAGATTTCAATACTGCTGCTCGTTTACGAGATGAGATGTTTGAACTTGAAAAATTATTGGCACAAAAATCATGAGACGTTCGTACCGGTTTAAGGCATATTATACACTTACGTTATTGGTTTTAATCTATATGTTTGACTTTGCCGATCGAAAAATCATGTCGGTTTTATACCCCTATATCAAAGAGGAGTGGCTGATTTCCGATACTCAGTTGAGTATGTTAGGAGGGATTGTTTCTTTAGTAATTGCCGTGTTTGTTATTCCGGCATCCATTATGGTAGACCGGTGGAGTCGGAAAAAAATGATAATTCTCATGGTTTTTGTATGGAGCTTCATGACCGTGCTGTGTGCTTTTGCTCAAAATTACCATCAATTATTACTCTTTCGTGCTATGATAGGTATTGGTGAAGCAGCATATGCTCCCGCAGCAATTGCCTTAATTTCTAAACTGTTTCCCGCAAACCACAGAGGAACGTATATTGGAATATATGATGCGGCATCGCCATTAGGCATTGCTTTGGGGATGATTGTTGGTGGATATATTGGTATGATGTACGGATGGCGATATGCCTTGGGCTTGGTTGCCATTCCCGGATTCATTCTCACCCTTCTTTTTTTCTTTGCAAAAGATTATAAGACCCTGCCGGTATATATTGATAAGACAAAATCATCATTTAATTTTTCAACGATATCCCTTATTTTTTCAAAACAATCCTTGTTGTTTGTGTTCATTGCTTTTGCCGGTGTGGTTGGCGTAAATACTGCGATGATTGATTGGGCACCAAGTTTTTTTGTACGCTTTCATGGACTGACCGAATATGAAGCCGGAAATGTTTCCGCTCTTATTGCCGTCAGTGTTTTGATTGGTGCACCCTTAGGCGGATGGGCAGGAGATAGGGTGTCTCGATTCCGTCAAAACGGATTATTACTCGTTGCAGGTATTGCAACATTTCTTTCATCAATATTTCTTTTCTGTGCTGTATATATTCAGAATGTGTATGCTGCAACGTTTGCTTTTTGTCTTTTTGGTGTTACCAGCATTGCATGCTTAGCTCCCGGAACGGCAGTAATTCAAAATGTTGTACAAGCCGGCATTCGAAGTGTGGCGTATGGAATTAATGTTTTAATAATGAATGTATTTGGAGCATTTTTGTGTGTGTATGCAGTAGGCCTTATTTCCGATGCATATAATCTTCGCATAGGCTTATTTCTTTTACCATTTATAATGGGAGGAGCATCTGTGTTTTTTTATCTCGCAAGTCGTGTATATCACAAAGATTATGCTGCCGTAAGCAGAGAGGTCGTTGAGTAATTCAGGTTTACAGATTCAATAGTTTATCATGGATTGAATGCTCATAAAGCATGGATTTCGGGAGCTAATGATTATACAGAAGCTAAAAATACGAATCATAGAGCTTACCCAACTATTCAATTATATAAAACAAAATTAGGTGTTTTTAGTACACCATGTTATATAGAGTTTTGGGTATGGCTCGATATGCCTTTAGAGACACGTGAATATGGTGTGAACGATTGGTTTAGTTTTGCAACGTTTACCGATGACAGCTCAGATGACTGGGCACGAACGAACAGTGCTCGTGAAATATGCACTTCACTTACAATACGTACAATTTTATGCACGAAAAAGCCAGCCTTATTTTAATCCTGTATTTCCGTATTTTTATTCTCCAAAAGGATACGTGTTCTTGGTAAACTTTCGGGATAGTTTTTTTGAATAAACTCAATCATTTTTTCTCTGATATATACTCTTAAATCCCATGTAGTCGGGGAGTTCTTGGCACTTACCAAAATCCTGATTTCGAGAGTGGTTTCTTTTGAATCCGTAACTTGAAGTACATTTACATTCCTATCCCATAAGTCGCAATTGTACAACAAGCGGCTTAGCTCTTTTCGAAGTGCTTCAAAGGATATCATGTAATCGGTATAAATAAAAACGGTGCCTATAATATCAGCACTTGTTCTGGTCCAGTTTTGAAAAGGCTTTTCAAGAAAATAGGTGGTTGGTAATACTAAACGTCTCTTGTCCCATATGCGCACAACAATATAGGTAAGATTGATTTCTTCAATCCAGCCCCATTCATTTTCAACAAACACGGCATCATCTACTCGAAATGGTTGGGCGATTGCAATCTGAATACCTGCCAATAATGCTCCTACAATTTTTTGTGCAGATAGTCCGATTATAATACCCACAACTCCGGCAGATGCGAAAATACCAACGCCAATCTTTCGGATACTTTCAATTGAGATTAAAAATAAGCCTACGGCAGTTAAAATAATAAGAAATACAATCACTTTTTCTAATAAATTAATCTGAGTATGTAGTTTTCTATATTTAAGATTATCTTCTTGTGACATATCGTATTGTGCAAGCAATCGTTTTTTTATGATATGCACTATTTCTATTATTATAAATGAAATGCATGCGATAATAAGACCTTTTTTAACTGTATTTACAACACTTTCACTCACATAATCAGAGAAATCAGAGAAACTGAAAATGTGTTCAACCAAGAATAGAAAAATCAGGATAAGTATGCTGATAGATAAACGTATATATTTTTTCATGTAACTGTTTTTTTTAATTTTTGTTATTCTTTGTTAGTATATAAAAAGTCGGTTCATTGTAATATCTCCGAACTTTTTTTATAAAAATACATTATTTTTTGCACATGGAGAAAAATGAGTGGGTATTATGCTACTCAGTGATTTATGTGAATGAAAAATTTATGAATTACATATATGTTATCGGTATTTGTAATTGCAATGTAAACAATTATCTCTGTGGACACTCAAACCTAAACCACAGTTCACACATTTCCATCTATACTCTTCTGATGTTAAAAAAAACTCTAATCCTTTTTCTTTGATACAGAGAAGATTTTCAAACATACTCATTCCATATTTTGTGCGATACCGTTTATCTAGCGTTTTTAGTCTCTGACAAGGATATCTGGGGCAGTCAAAGCAAAAGCCTGATTCAGTTTTAGCTAAAAGCGTGCAATTAACCACAGAACAGCTTTTGCAGACATTTGGTTTATTTGCATCATCTTTTCTAAAGCATCCACCACAGGGATTTTTATCCCGAAGGTGTGCAATGCAAGGCCCACAATTCATTCCGCAGGGGGCAATCATGTTTTGGTATCTCAATGCTCCAGACATATTTCTTGTATGATTTCTATTGGTACAGAAGTTCGTTTTGACACATCCTCTACACTCAAGCCTTGATTGTAAAAGCGTTTTACAAAACAAGACATGCTTTCACCAATCTCAATTAAATTGTTTTCCGGGTCATAAAATCTCATAGTGTATTGTCCCCATCGTTCCTCTATGGTTTTGTGTAAATAATGTATCGTATGTTTTTCAATGCTCGAAACAAGCTCTTTATAATTATCTGTTTCAAAGCAAATTTCTAGGTTTTTGTTACCCGAAGAGTCGTAGGTTCTTCCGAGTTTCTTTGCTATTGGGTATTCTTTAGTGAGTTTCCAAAGCGAAATCCCATTTTTGAATCCGATACAATTACCAAAATCAAACTCAATTTCTTGTTGCAATACCTCTTGATAAAAAATTTTCATCTTATCAAAGTCCTTTGTTATTATTACGCTTGAGTGAAATTTTATATTCATAATCTAAGGTGTGGATTATTTTTTACTGTCAATCTGAGTTCGATATTATTTATTAGGTTCAGAACGCTTATAAATAGTGAGGTTCAATTAATAATTTACCTTGATAAACAACTTTTTATATCAAACGAGGACAAAGGACGAGCTCAGCGGAGCTAATCTGAACTCAAAAAATTACGTCGAACTCAAGTTGTCAGTATATGTTTTTCAAAAATATAAAAAAACGTGTACAATTTATATTCATTCTGAAAAAAAATCCGGTAATTCCATTTGTGTAATTGGTAAAATTCGTGGATAAAAAAAATCTCTGTAAGAATGAATCAATTCTTGGTATTATGTATATTTGTAGTATATGAAAAATATCTATTGCTTTGTAATGTGTATGTGCGTATTGTCTGTCCTGTTTGTGCAGGGGCAAAACAAGAAATATGATGTGGGTGGGTACCTTCATTATAATCAGTCGGTGGTAATGGAAAAGCAATGGCAGGTGCACAATCAATTTCACAACAGAATAAATACGGCGTGGTATATTGATACTACCGTAACGGCTGTAGTGGAGCTGCGAAATCGCTTTTTTTATGGTGATATTGCTCAGCAGCAGCCAGATGTTACGGATATGCTTGATGCTCCGGTTGGGTATATGGATTTGAGTATGGCATATGGTGATGGTAATTCGTGGGTGGCAAGTAGTATAATCGATCGTATGTATCTTGATTATACCTATAAAAAAATGCAGTTTATTCTTGGTCGCCAGCGTATCAATTGGGGACGAAATATTGCCTGGAATCCACACGATGTGTTTAATACTGCTTCATATTTTGATGTGGATTATGTTGAAAAATCGGGGAGTGATGCCCTGCGAATGGTGTATTATACAAATGAAACGGCACATGCTGAGTGGGCGGTAAAAATGAATGCTGACAGTTCGGTAACTGCAGGTGCGTTATATAAATGGAATACGCATGGTTACGATGTGCAGTGTGTGGCGGGGGTGTTTGAAGACGACGAGCTTTTTGCCGGAATTGGCTGGGAGGGCTATGTGCACAGTTTTTCTGTGCGGGGAGAGATGAATATGTTTTATCCGCACTCGTATGTACGCGACACAACACCGACAGTTCTTCTAGGTCTTGGAACCGATTATATGACCTCTTCGGGTATATTTTTGCAAGCTGAGTGTTTGTATAATCAGTATGCTGATGTGCATAATCTTGAGTCTCTGCTGATGCAAAACCCTTCAGTATTGGTAGGTGGCGGAACTTCTGGAACGGTTCAGCAGGTAAAATCTATTAGTTTCGATGTGTTTTCGGCCTTTGTATCTGCCAAATATTCTATAAATCCATTATGTACTGTAGGTTTGTCGGGAATGTATTTTATGGAATCACAGGGATTTTTTCTGAATCCTTCCGTTTCATATTCTCTTGCAGAAAATTTCGAAATATCCTGTATTGGACAGTATTTTAACTTCACTGTATTTAATGCACGAGAAGATTATTCTATTGCCTATGGTTTGTTGAGTTGGTCTTTTTGATGAAAATCTTCCCCGCCCGTGAGCGAACAATGTCATTAAGTTAAGTATATATATTTCTCTATAATTATAGGCTGCCCTTTCAGGGCGCTTTTCATCAGTGTATTACACACAAACCCAAGGCGTTGCCATTGGGCTATATTATACTGCCACTTCGTAGCGTTATATTGTGCGTTTTAGCAGAGCCACGCGAAAGGATTAACTTCGTTGAGCTAAAGGTTTGCGCGGTAGCGGTGAAATATTCAACGCCAAATAGGCTGAAAGCCTATACTAATTTAGCCCAACGGCAACGCCTTGGGTAAGATATACGTTCATAATCACAAACGCCCTGAAGGGGCAGCATAAAAAAAACTATTTCAAAATTGCTTTTTAGAATGAGACCACGCAAAAGGATTTGTGATAGTGGGGAAAGTTACATTCTATAGACTTCATTTTTTAATTATAATTGTCAAGTATTCTTTTTCTGTCCTCGTTTTCTTTATTATTTTTATGATACAACTCTATAAACCTGAGTTCGACGTAATATTTCGAGAGTGGAGAAAATCTTGCACTATCTCTGCTAATTCGTTCAACGTAGTCCAAGCGGACATTGAAGGCGATTGTCCATGCCCCGGTAAATCGATATAATGTACGGTAAAATACTGTTCTACATAAGCTGCAAAAATTTCCCAGGTAGAAGAGTTAGCCAGAAAACCATGCAACACCATTAAAGACGGCCCATTCCCGGCTGTACGCATATATATTTCACTATGAACCATGTTACTTCACTGTTACTATATGAGAATACACCTCCGTTTTTGTTTGAATATACAAAACATATACCCCCGGATTCAATTGCGAAACATCAATTTTCGGGCTTGTTCCGGTATATACAAGTCTTCCGGTATTAGCATAGACTTTAATATGTTCTATGTCTTCATACGTACACAAAATAAACTCATCAGCAGGATTGGGATAAACATAATTATCTTCTGCAAGCTTTTCAACACAAGTATTTGTTCCGGAATTTTCACGTCCCGGTGTGCCAAATTGTATAGAAAGCTCCCAACTACTCACAAAACTATTATCTGATTCAGGGTCACGAAGCGAAAGGGTATAGCCATATCCGTTTGCTAACTGTGGCCAGGTAGGTAAACTCGAATACGAGACTGAATCAACTATCTGTTCATATTCATCGTACAAACGAACCATATCAAACAAGCTTCCCCAACTTAATGATGTGTATATGTACGGAACTTCCGGAAATTCGGTAGAAAACTCCATGGGACTATTGGCACAGACAATATATTCACCTGCATTAATAATTGTACCTTCAGGAACAATTGCAATATTATTATCATTATTATCAGAAATTACCCAGCCCGACATATCAACCGGAATTGTACCGAAATTGTATAATTCAACCCAGTCTCCACTATTATAGGTGTCGGCAGATTTATAATTTATCTCGTTAATCACAATATATTCACGATTAGGATCTGTACTGATTGTACTATTTTCGGAATCGGGCGTGCCATGGTAATCGGCTCCATGCCAATAGGCAGAATAGGTATTGTCATTGGTCGGCTCATCAAGTGACAAAGAATAGCCGTAGCCGTCTGCTTTTTTCGGCCAGGGATTAGTATCGGCATACGCAACTTTATCTATTATATATCCACCGGCATCATGCAGGCTTATGATATCAGCATTATTTGAAAAATCAAAGGGGATATCTCCAATTACAAGTGGCACATCATAATCCGACAAAAAACCAATTTTATTCGTGCACAAAACAATATATGATTGTGCCGGAATACTTACCGATAAGGGGATAGTAAATGATTTATATGGCATGTTTCCGCTCAGTGTCCACTGCGAAATATCTACACTTTCAGATGAGGCATTATATAACTCAACCCACTGACCTGAGAACATATCATCTGCCGGATGATACATTATCTCGGTAATCACGACTTCCGGTTGCGAATTTGGATGATGTTCGAACACTGCATGCAAAGAAATTGATTCGTCGGTAGTTACTTCAATAGTTGCTTCTGTTGACGAAACCGCACCCTCCCATCGCACAAAAGAATAACCGGGAGCAGGAATAGCCGTTAATTGTATTGGTATATTATCAAAATACTCACCGCTCCAAGGAAAATGGGTAACATCAATAGAATTCAGCCTGATTTTCCCGGCATTATTATCCGAAACGGAAAGCGAAAGGGTATAACTACCGCCGGTATTAAAATGCTGTTCGAAGTTCGTTCTCATCACATCGGCACGAAGTTGACCAAACTGCTTCATTTTTTGCACATTATCATACATGTATCCATAGTTCGTTCCCCAGCGTTGTGCATGAGAAGCATATTCCGGTTCTATTATTGCAAAAATAGAATCAATATGAATACTGACCGAATCAGGCAAAAAAGTTGTATTTAACCTGTCAGCACAATAATTCATTAATTTCTGGTTAAAAGATTGATTTTCTGTGAGTTTTCGAAACAATAAGGTAGACCACGGTGGATTTGGCCACGTCGGAGTGTTCGGTTCAAGAGCAAATTCAAGCATATTATGATTGACTTTATCATCATCCCAAATGCCAAAACCAAAATCGAGGTCATACAACATATGTCGCCACCTCCCCTGTGGATTGTTTTCTCGCCAAAAAATACGGTTATTTCCGGGCCAGTCTTCATTTACCACATACAGTTCTACCAAAACATACTCTATAAAATCTTCAACATCGAGATATTCTTGTATTGTTGCATAATTTTCAGGAAGTGACAAATCAGAGGTTTCTAGAAATGCATTCATTTCTATATAATTATCTGCGGTACCCAATCGAGTATCATTTTCCGCGACTCTGAGAAGAGAAATACTGTCTTCATCAACGCCATAATTACTAACAAAATAATGTTTATTTGGTTTTTCCCTAAAGTTTTGAATACCATAATATTCGCCATTAATATACACTATTGCCGGTTGATATGCCGAGCGACCAACACTCATATTTCGAGCCAAGGCAGAAATCATCCCATCACGCATCTGAGTATTATTAAAATCATTTCCTGAATTCCGCAAAATAAATGATTGAAAGGAATATATTTCTTTGTCCTTAAAAAACTGATGTGCCATTTCGTCGTAGCCGTATCGGGAGCGTGCATAAAACTTTAAAGATTTTTGATCTTGTATACGGCTATAATTACCCGCTATTTTTACTCCTACATCGCAAGAAAGAACAGCTTGATTATTTCCCGGTTCCATAATCGAAATATGTGCAGGTTTTTCCCAATCTTCCCAATAATTGGCTCCATAATAAGGCATCTCATCTTCTGCATCATTACCCTCAACATATATACCGGTTTCCACATCAAAAAAATCTTCCTCTTGTACCACAATAGAAATTAGTGGCATATTCAATTCACGATAATAGTAAATATAGGTTCCCGTTGAAATTGCACTCGGAAGATAGTTGTTTCGAAAAACCCGTGCACGAATGTGAGAAGAACGATTGACGCGAATACTATCGTTTCTATAAAACACATTTGATTGTATTGTCGGCTCGGAACCATCAGTTGTATACACAATAGTCGCACTCGGTTCTGATGTATATAATTTAACATACATTTCGTTTCTATACACTCCGGATGGTACAGAAAAAATTGGTTTCGACAATGTTTTTGCAATATACATAGTTTCCGCATTAGCATACCCTGGCGTTGGTTCATCAAAATAAAACAGACTGGTAGAATTGGTATGTCTTCCAATCGTTATATCCGTTAGCATATCATTATACACAACACTGTCAACCACGACATTGTTTTTCGAAAGATAAAATGTTTCGCCCCCGGCCCGAAGCAAAAACGGAAAAATATTATCTCCTTCAACATTCGGTACTTTTATAAATTGGGAGATTTCCCGACTAGAAATAATATCTGCATAGCCGAATGATAATATTGGAATTGCCGTTAAATCAGACGATTCATAATTATAATTATGTATTTGAATCGCCAGAACATTTTCACCTGCAACTAAAATATCTGAAATATCAGCAATTTCGAACGACTCTATTTCATTACCGGCATACCAATTAGCCTCATGCCCATAAGCAACGTCATCATAATCAGGCGGATAACCGGGCATCTGAGCACGTGCCACCTCAACACCATTAATGTACGCGACAAAACCATCGTCATAATCCATATGCAAGAGAGCTTCCCTTATAAGATTCAGGTCGGATATAGTAAAGGTTTTTCTGATAAAGACCGAGATTGTTTGGGGAATTATGGTTTCATCGTCACCATCGCCATATCCAAAACCGGATAGACCAACATCCCAATACGAATCATCGATACCAATCTCTGTCCAGCCCGGAATGTTTTGATTCGGGATAATGTATTTCCACTCATCTCCCTTATCAATAACCGTCCCCCACTGTTTTACAGCTTCTTGTGATTCTTGTTGAGCAAACAAGACATACTGCTGCGGTGCAATATCAATAGTGGGCAAAGTATATGTAAGGTCGGTACTTGAGGTAGAAATAGAATAGTCAGAAAGATTTATTGGAGAAGCGGTTGGGTTATACAACTCAAACCAGTCAGGACTTTCTTCGTAGGAATCAATATACGATTCAGCATTAGACGGGCATATTTCCGAAATACTAATATCTTGCGCATTACTTTGAAGAAATGAAAAAAAAATAATTGTATTAACTACATATCGTGAAAACCTCATACTAAAACCCTTTACTAAAGGATACAGTCAAACGAGAACCAACCTCCGGAATGCTTTCTAACAAATACTGTTTAAACGTATATTCAATTTCAACCCCGAACTTACTAATAACATCTAAATCAATTTCAACCCCACAGGAATAACGAATTTGTGAAACAGAAAAGTAGCTTGTATTGTAATCTACCGGATGAAATGTTTCTATAGAAAAAGACGGTTCCCACTCCCATTTTTTACGTTCATAATATATTTTCAAACGATTTCTGTCTTCATACGAAAAAAACATATCAGTTGGATCGTCAAAATACATATCCTTCTCTATTTCTAACTTATTTCTGTACTGAAACCCAAGACGCTTTAATTCATATTTATACTGGAGCGTTACAGAAGATTTATGACCAAGAAAAAAACCTTGTTGGGTATAATTATGTGTTATTTTGTGACCTATAGACACGTCCATATCATTAACCAATTCGTATCCAAGTTCAGCTTCAAAAATATATGAATTAACTTCAAAAATATCAGTGTTGTACCGTGTGCCAATAAGAGTCTCGAATTCCAAATTCTTCACAATTTCGAAATCAATACCAAACTCAACATCCATCTCAGACGTGTGAATTTGAGAAAACACCATCGAAGGAATGCAGCACAACACAAAAACTACGCTATAAAAACTACGTTTTATTCTCATTATTAATCATCATAATCAGAACTGTAATAATCTCGTGCATCATGATCTATTTGATTATCTTTTTCATAATAATAAATATAGACACGTGCCGAATCGGTTAAGAAATTATAATCTTCAACCTCAACTCTATTTATCTTCAATCCTGTTCGTTTTTCCAAATCGGCCTTCAACTCTGGATACCTTTCGGGCTGTATTAATTCTATATTATCGTACCGAATACGTTTCGAAGATTCATGACGAAGTAGCCACACCCGTTCCAATAAATAAATAATGCCAATAATAACAAAATTGGTAAAAATCAACTCTGCATACGACACTTTCTTATTTGCCAAGGCATTAATCATGGAAATACCAATAACAATAAACAGATACGTCATTTCCTTAATTGGCAGCTGAATTGTCCGATACCGCAAAATGCCAAAAACCGCAAACAGACCAAGAGCAAAACCCAATTTAATCTTCACACTGCTCAACATATAACTGATTAAAAAGACCACAACAGATATTAAAATATATGTGAACAAAAAATCTTTCCGACGAGAAGTTTTATAGTACAAGTAGCGAACAATCAATACAATAATTAAAAAATTAAAGGAAAACCGAATAAGCAATTCCATAAAGTCTTCCACATCAATAAGATCAATCCCAAAAATTTCCATGTTAATTTATATTTAGTTTAGTATTTATTTCAATCGTTCAATATATCGTAATTTCTTTTTAAATCTGTTTGTACGTACATCTTCGTGACTTGCAGCTGTTCCAATTGCATATTTACTCATGCTCTTTTGAAACACTCTATTTTTTCGCAAAGCCTTAGCCATAGAGGTATTCGACCTTCCTTTTTCACGTTTCAGCTCAATAATACATACATGAGAAAAATCTGCTACCTGATTCGTTTCAGCATTCGATACCGATAAATCCATATCTATCGTAATACGTTCACCAGCCTTCAAATCGACCAAGGTAACACGGGTATAATTTACCACCGAAGTTGGCTCCAACTCTTCCCACGAAAATGAAGAATGAGTGGTAATAAACTCTTGTGCATTTTCTAGACCCTGAGAAAGATCATACGGAATACGTTTTTTAAACGTAACCTTTTTATTGTTTTTATATTTTATCTCCAAAAAAGAAATACCGCTCGACACATATGTTCTGTGACGCACTTTATAGCGATTAACCTTACCTGCCTGATGAATATGATACATCCTTTTATCCTTTGTATCAAAATATATTGTATTGTACTCCTGAAAAGGATTATCATTAACATACAAAACCGCATAATCTTGTTTTACATCTTGTAAAATAAAAGGTAATTTTTCGGCAGCAAACACAAATTTCGTATCAGTTCTATTCAATAATTTCACCGAATCCATTTCCTCCAAGGTAATGGGATTTATTTCCGAAACTATATCCATAACTGATTCATTCATATCTCTTGTATTTTAATTTATTTTTAATATTCGTGCGTAGCAAAAGTGGGAATAGAAATATGCGTCGTCGTATCATACACCGTAATATATGCTCCAACAGCCGAATCCTCCAGAGCAGTTAAATCTGAAGGAGGAGCTATTTCAGAAAGCGTATACACATAATATTCGCCGGGAATAATGTTCGGAATTTTATACGTTCCATCATCTGCCGTACGATATCGATCAACAATTCCTAATTCATGTATATCTTTAATAAACACTTGCTTATCTTTTGCCGGTATTGTTGTTTTTTCAACGGCAGGTAAATTTTCATGATAAATTGTTCGCGTAACCGAACCCGTAATAAATGCCGTTCCATCGTCATAATCAAGATGATTGTATATGATAACAGTATCGACCGAAGCAGTTTGTTCCTTTTTGGAAAAATTAATATCCTGAGAAATAACAATGCTTTTTTGATTATTAAATAATATGGTATCTGCCGATTCCACGAATATGGTATAATCTCCCGGCATTAAAAATTTGAATGCGAAATACCCGCTGTCACTCGTTGGTTCATCATCGTCAATTGCCATTGAACTGCCATATTTTATAAAAACATCCGCATCAACCGCCGGATATGGTGTGCCAATTTTTTGAAGAGTCGGACTGAGATTTTGAATATACACATATCCTTCGATAGTATTTAAACCACCCTCACCCTCTTGTTTTTCGCAGGAGGCAAAAAGCAAACAAGAAGCTAAAACAAGAAAAAAAAATTTAATTCGCATATGAAAAAATTTAATCGTTTTTTTGATTGCTACAAATATATGAAAAAGATTTATATCACATTAACTTTACATTAATTCTTGTGGTTTTTGAACAGATATTATATGTTTTTACTCGAAAAATAGGGGGAAGAAAATACACGAAAAGATTCGCTTGGCAGCCTTGGTGTATCCCTCAATTTCAGCTCATTTTTTAATGCGCTTATGTTTTTTTTGACATAAACCCTCCCTATTAAAAACCCATAGATTTAGTTCAACCGGGAATTCACGCTGGGCATTGCATGCCGCTTGAATTCCTAGTTATTGGCAACTGGGCATTGATAAGTTGTAATTGCAATATAGAAAACTGCAATCTTTTTATAATTTCCTAAATTCTTTAATTGAATCGACAGGTAGTTTACTTCCTTTTGATTTAACATTATAAATGAAGTAATCACAATCAGACTCAGTCAACAACCCCTTTTCATATGCTGTATTTAAAAAATCCAATGTTGTTAAGTATTGAATATCATTTTCCTCACAATATCTTTTTATATCTTTCAGATTACTACTAGCTAATACATCATTATTGAATTTACAATATGCCATACATGCACTTTCTCCAGGCCCATATTTTTTCTTTAATCTCGCATATTCAGAAATCACTTTAATATCTGATGAAAAATCAAGCTCTTCAATAAATTTCATTCTGATTGAATTTTCTATCTCAATTCGTAATTTTCCCTTAAAAACTTCAGTTAACACATCTTTCACTAAATATAATTTATTAGGATAGATTTGTGTTAACAATCCAAGATGTCCAGCTTTAAAAAAATGTATAATTACATCTGCATCTAGAATAATTTTCTTGTTCTTATCAATTAACTTCATCGGCATCCAAAATATTATTTATATCAAAGCCGATACTGTTCATTAATTCAGTATAATGACCTTCTGAAATTTTTTCTTTATCATATAAATGCTTAGCAATTGTTCCAAAATCCCCAATTATTAACCCTTCATTACCTGATTTATATAAACTATCGTCATAACCATATTTTCTTGCTGAAAGAATGATGTCTGTTTTGTATTTATCAATAGTGTTAGATGATATTAATTGCATTTCTTTTAATCTATTCAACAATGCAGTGCGTGAACAACTAAAATAATGCTCCAATTTCAATATAGTCTCAAGTGTAATTTTATCCTTTTTTAATTGCTCATCTGGCACTAGACTTATAATGCCATCTTTAGGCATTAATAGATAGGCAGCAAATAAATCAGCACTATATTCAATTTTATCACTAGCATTAAAGATTCCTGATATACAATGATGAGGCGTGAAATTTTCTTGAATATATAAATGATATAATTCGTGACAAATTGAAAAGTGTTGACGGCCCATCGAATGATTTGAATTTATAAGTATAAACCTATTTTTTTCAACTTTCACCGCCATTCCAGAAAAATTATCAGATAATGGCTTAAAAAGAGTAATTACATTTAGCTTAATCAATAAGCTTTTTAAACGAATAGGATCTGAACTTGTAAAACCATATTGATTTCTAAATTCTGCAGCTTGTTTTTCTATTTTAAAGTGCATTAATACGCTCCATTTTTAAATAATTCATTACCGTTTTTTTGAAGGATGCGATTTGTTCTAGGTCATTTACTGAATTTTCACTTCTAAATGCAAAGGCCAAATTTAAATTTTGAATTTCTAAATCTTCTTCTAATAATTCAGATAATTCAACACCAAATAAATCTGATAATTTATTTAATTCTGTTACAGAAATTTCACGTTTACCTCGCTCATAGTGTGATATCTGAACACGAGACAGACCTAAATAAGAAGCAATATTATCCTGGTTTAAACCCTGTTTTTCACGCATTTTAGCAATGTTTGTTCCTATAATTTCTCGCATAGTTTTCATCTTATTAGTTTGTTACAAATTAACATCTTTTTTTAATAAACGCAAAATATGTAACATATGTTTTAATAATCCATGTCAAATATTTCCTCAAATCAACATTTTAAATATTGCACTCCATTTAAAGCGCACCTCTCTCAGCCTTGTTGCCAACGGTGGCAATATGCGTTGGCCGGGTTTTCGAAGCTCCAACTTGTCAAACCGTTACAATTTTTATTAAATGTATTAAACTTTAAATTACCCACTTCCCCCGGCTTACGTATATTGCGTGTTGTGCCGTCGTGCATTTTAGTTTTGAAATATTATTCCGTTTTTATAATACCATTTAGCCACTTTACCATAAACAGCAGAAACCAAATCACCTTTAAATTCCTTTTTTTCTACCATAAAATCCCCAATGAAAGTATCATATATCTCACTTTTCAATTTCAAAACAATCGGATTTGTTTTTCTGTCATAAATTATCAACTTCCCTGAATACATCACCCACTCATTTGACCGGAGATGCTTTCCTATCACCTCTTGGTCTGCTTGATATATTAATGTGGATTTTGACATAAACTATTTTTAGAATTCTATTTTTTTAAAAGCAAAACATTTAAAATCATCATTATCTCTTTGGTCGAATCTATTCATATTACACAATGGTTCTTCACGTGGGTCATCATCGTGTATACAGGTCAAACACAAAGTTGGCTTTTTAATTAAATCACTATTAATCTCATAGCCATCGTCATCAAAGAATCCATGAATTTCAGTAGGTTTTATCTCATCTATGTGACGTTGTCCTTTTTTATTCTCTCGCTTAATGATAGCTGAATGAATCTCATAATCATCAATTGGCATACTTTCTCCCGTAATGCAGGTAAAACAGCTGTTCCCAACAGATGCAGAACCAATCACCCATATGTCATTTCCACAAGAACATTTAACACCTTCTTGATAATCCTTTAGTGCATTTTTAAGTCTGCTCTCTAAATCAACTTTATTTTCAGTTGGATTATTCTTTAGGTGCAACTTAATATATTTATCAATCGATATCCTTTTAAATCCCATATTCTACTTTGCTTGTACAAACTGAAATCGGGCATTTCCATCATTCTTTATCTCTCTCAGTTGGCAATATTCTGTTAACTCATCCAAATCTACAACAATAACTACAACCTCAAATCCTTGATTAACCAAATCTCGTTTAGTTTTTCAAAAGCTTTATTCCATTCATGACATGTATCGTGTATACTTTCTCTATCTGCAATAATCTTGACAAATCTTTTCCAATCCTTTTTTCTGTAATATGCTATTTTTATTCCTATCATGTTACTTTCTCTGTAGCTAGGCATGCGGCACAACTACTATATATCCACAAGTACTTGTTAATATATCCAATATCTGTGCAAGTCGTATGTTTCTTAAATTCAAGAAAATAAATGTTTTTTGTGAATATATTCATGTGTGCATGTTTTTTTTTACGGACATCACAAATATGTTGTCATATTTGTTTTCTATTCAAAAATACAAAAAAAAATTAAATACTGTGAATATGAAGGATATATATTTGTGGTGTGGACTATACTTATTGACCACGCGAAAAGATTCGCTCGGCAGCCTTGGTGTATCCCTCAATTTCTACTCATTTTTTAATGCGGTTGTGATTTTTTTGACATAAACCCTCCCTATTAAAAAACCATAGATTTAATTCAACCGGGAATTCTCGCTAGGCATTGCATGCCGCTTGAATTCCTAGTTATTATCGGTTGGTTTTTGGTGTTTCCTCATTTGCTTCCTTCTTTTTACTAAAGCCTACATGAGTTGCCGGCTAGTCCCGAAGGGTTGGCGTATTTTTATATTTTAAGTTCATTTTTTCTTTTTTGCTTTTTTTAGCTATTTCAGCTTGCATTAGTATTCAAGAATAATTATGGTAGAAACTATCGAGAAAATCCAACAAACTATTTGTTCATTAGCTTCATGGGTTTCAAGAACAGTTGGCCTCAAATTTGACGTGAAACAACTAAATCTGCAAGATTTCCTGTATATATCGCTATTGCTGATCTTCAGGTTCTTCATCAGGTGTTTTTGTTCTCTCCATTTTAATGTTGAAATATGCAAACACTATCACAATTATTGGTGTCAGCCAACACAATATAGCATAAGGAGCAAACTTTAAGACTGGGACTCCAAGGGTTAAAAATACAAACACAGCATTACTGTTCCATGGAATAAGAGGCGCCGTAAGTGTTCCACCGGCCTCTAATGCACTAGTCAGATTTTTAAGCTTCAATTTAT
>JAQICB010000068.1 GCA_027858745.1 Bacteroidales bacterium | reverse complement strand
ACCGTTTGTATATAATGATTTTTATTGTTGTAATTATGAATTAAAATAGTATGTTATATTTTTGTAGTCACTTAAGTTGAATTCAAAAGTAGTGTGATTGCTAAAAGAATTAGGGTAATTCGTAATGTCAAATCCTTCATGGGATTTGTTTATTATCGATTTTTTAGACATGTCAGTTAAAATATTATTATTCTCCTGATACATTTTTATAAACAATTTTGTCCCCATAAAAGGAGAGGGAACAGTTAAAGTAGTACTTTTCAACCTGTTTGTTTCAGTAACTTGTTGACGGATTTCTTCCATAATACCAGATTCCTCGGTTTCTTTTACAATTTCATTTATTAACATTTTATTGAAGAAATTTTCAACCTCAAGGAATTCATTAAATATAATTGGCCATATGTCAGTGATGTTGTTTAAACAAAACGTTTTCAATTCACTGAATTGCTTTGTTCGTAAACAAACCGTAGGATTACTGTATTTTTAGTTTTCAGACCAAATATTTTTCCAATCATTATAATAATTTGAAAACTCAGATTGTAAAGCTTTATTTATTTTATTCTTGATATGTTCTTTTTCATTAATAGAAAATTCAATATCTTCAATAATAGTTAAACCTTGTGCAACGGACTCCTCAAATGTTAAGTTGTTAGCTTCATTTAAACTTGCAGATTTCAAGCTTTCTATTTTATAATAGTATTTATCTATATCGCCATATCCACAATCATACATCCCCCAATAATAATTATAGCAATAATGGTTGTTGTCAAGAGAGTTATCATCATGGAATGTTCTCATGTTTCCACCAGGCTTACTTTCCCAGTCATAGCCATGGGGGTGATTATTGGCAGGTTTAGTCACTGCCCCATGCGAGTATCCGTCGCTTGATTGATCGGGACATGATGAGTTTTTATACAAAGCAACCATAGGACTGCCATTTACTGTCCTAGAATAGAACCAAGCATCGTAACACCTCAGTGCTGTTTCTTCATTTGAGGTTATATTGCCATAATAATTATCAAAAGACTTTAGAGGATCAGCATCATAGTACACGTTATCGAAATCATAATATGGAGGCCATCTCCATGCGTCATAGCCATTGGCTGCACAAGGAAGTACCTGCTGCCACAATTTATCGACAAAAATATAATTGAGTAATACGGGGTTGGTGGGGTGCATACGTATCATTAATTGCACAGAACAATTCAAAAGATGTAACGAATGCAGAATTAGCCAAATTTGCAGAAGCATACAAAAAAGTTCAGACAATTTCACAAGAGAGTCAGCAAAAAATCAGATTATTTCTAATTCTTTTCCAATACGCGTAAACGCATCCACCGCTTTTTTGATATCTTCTTTATAATGTGCCGCAGATAATTGCACTCTGATACGTGCTTTCCCACGAGGTACTACAGGAAAAACAAAACCAATCACGTAAATACCTTCATCAAGTAAGCGGTCGGCAAACTTAACAGCCAGTGGTTCATCATATATCATTACAGGTACAATTGCGGTATTCCCTTTTACGAGATCGAAACCAGCCTCTTCCATTTTTGAACGAAACAATCTGGCATTATCCATGGTACGGTCGCGCAGGTGCGACGATTCATTCAGCATTTCAAAAACTTTCAGGCTTGCTCCAACCGTAGCCGGCGAAAGCGTATTTGAAAATAAATAGGGTCGTGAACGCTGACGAAGCATCTCAATTATTTCGCGGCGCCCTGAGGTAAAACCACCATTACCGCCACCAAGAGCCTTTCCAAGTGTTGAAGTGATAATATCGACACGCCCCATAACATCGCAATGTTCATGGGTTCCCTTGCCTTTTGCACCAATATATCCCGTTGCATGACTATCATCAACCATTACCAGGGCATCGTATTTTTCAGCGAGATCGCAAATATCGTTCAACCGTGCGATGTCGCCGTCCATGGAGAAAACGCCGTCGGTAACTACCAGCCGGTATTTTGCTTCGGACGATTCTTTCAAACAGCGCTCCAGGTCATTCATGTTAGAATGTTTATAACGATATCGCTGAGCTTTGCATAAGCGCACACCGTCAATAATGGAAGCATGATTAAGCTCATCAGATATCACAGCACTTTCGGCATCGAGCAGAGGTTCGAAGACACCGCCGTTGGCATCAAAAGCAGCACAATACAAAATGGCATCTTCCGTACCTAAAAAATCGGATACTACCTGTTCAAGTTGTTTGTGAATCTCTTGTGTACCACAGATAA
>JAQICB010000066.1 GCA_027858745.1 Bacteroidales bacterium | reverse complement strand
TAGTATTTTTGCATAAACGCAACAAAAAAACACCATGACAAACGAAATTATTTTGTATCAAACCGATACGCAGGAACGCATTGAAGTTAGAATTGAAAACGATACTGTGTGGCTAACACAGGCACAAATGGCGGAATTATTTCAAACCTCACGAAACAACATAACAATTCATACCTCAAATATTTTTAAAGAAGGTGAATTACAAAAAAAATCAGTATGTAAGTATTCCTTACTAACTGCTTCTGATGGCAAAGTATATAAAACTAAATTATATAATCTTGATGTTATTATTTCAATTGGCTATAGAGTTAAATCTCTTCGGGGAACACAATTCAGAATGTGGGCAAATACAGTTCTTAAAGAATATATGCTTAAAGGATATACAGTGCAATCTTCAATACAAAAAATTGAAAAAGATGTGCACCAATTACAAGAGAAGTCAAAAGAATTTGAGCTCTATATTTATTCATCATTACCCCCTAAACAAGGAATATTTTTCAACGGGCAAGTGTTCGATGCATATACCTTTGTCTCAGATATTATTCGTTCGGCTCAATCATCAATTGTTCTTATAGACAATTATATAGACGATACGGTTCTCACATTACTTTCAAAACGAAAAAAGCAGGTAAAAGCCACCATTTACACACACAAAATTACAAAACAAATGCAGCTTGATATTGACAAACATAATGCACAATATTCGGAAATAAATGTATTTACCTACACACAATCACATGATAGATTTATTTATTATTCTCGATTCGAAAATCGTGTATCACATTGGAGCATCGCTCAAAGATTTAGGCAAAAAATGGTTTGCTTTTTCCAAAATAGAGATTGATGCAGAAATTATTTTGGAAAAACTTAATTTTTAGATAGACATGAGATATTAGCTAGGAATACATGAAACAAGTTTCTTATTTTGAAATTCATAATTATTCTTCGCGACTTTGCGAAAGATTATATGTTTTCCACAGATAACTGCCGGTTTACCTGCCACGTCATTGCGAACGAAACGCAGTGGAGTGTGGCAATCTCTTGAATAATGGTTAATTGTTAATGATTAATTGTTAATGATGAATGCTTAATGATGAATGCTTAATGATGAATGCTTAATATTGTATCAATGTGTGAAACAAGCTACTCATTTTAAAAATTCGTAATTCGTAAAGATTTTTTTCAGTATTTTGTTTTTTGAATAGTGTTTGTTATATTTAAAACATATATTTTTGTAGAATAAAATAGTACATATATGAGTCAAATAAAATATTATTCAACAAATCATACCGCACCAAAAGTTTCATTTGGTGAAGCATTATTAAAAGGTTTGGCTCCGGATAAGGGTTTATATCTTCCCGATTCTATACCGACCTTCACTCTTCACGAAATAGAATCTTTTGCCGGAAAATCATACGCAGAAATTGCTTTTGAAGTATTTACAAAATTTTTTGGTACCGAAATTCCTTCCGATGAATTATTGGCAATGTGCCATGATGCCTATGATTTCGATGTTCCATTGGAGCATGTGTATGAACGAAAATATGTAATGCGATTAGATCAAGGGCCAACGGCTTCGTTTAAAGATTTTGCGGGTCGCATGATGGGGCGGCTTATGCACTATTTTTTAAAACAAAAAAATTCTCATAAGTTAATATTAACAGCAACTTCGGGAGATACGGGAAGTGCTGTTGCACACGCATTTCACAATCTTTCTCACATCAATGTTGCGGTATTGTTTCCGATAGATGAAGTTTCGGATAGACAACGGAAACAAATGACCACTTTACAAAACAATATCCGTTTAATAGCTATTACCAAAAAATTCGATGACGCACAAGCTCTTGTTAAAGAAGCTTTTTCTGATTCGGATTTAGAACATCTGGAACTTACAAGTGCCAATTCAATTAATATTGGTCGATTGATTCCTCAAATTGTGTATTATATATATGCCTATTCTCGTTTATCACAATCGTCGACAGATAAAATTACCTTTTCAATTCCATCCGGTAATTTTGGCGATATGATGGGCTGTGTGCTTGCGTCGAAAATGGGATTGCCAATTAAAAAAATACTAGTTGCGATTAATGAAAATAACGAGTTTGAGCAATTGCTGCTTACAAAAAAATATGCGAAAATAAATCCCTCAATTAATTGCGTGTCGAATGCAATGAATGTAGGACATCCAAGCAATTTGGCTCGCTTAATAGAATTGTATGGCGGTAATATGAACGAAAAGGGCGAAATAATAACACCTCCTGACTACGATGCCCTCGATAAAGATTTTTTCACCGTAAGTGTTGATGACGACTTAACGAAAAAAACGATTGGAAAGGCATGGAAAAACTACTCACTTCTGCTCGAACCTCATGGTGCTGTTGGGTGGCATTGTTTACAAGAATATTGCATACAAAAAGATATTTCTATTAATGATTTGTGTGTCAGTCTCGAAACTGCTCATCCGGCAAAATTTCCGCAAGCTGTTGTTGAACAAACCGGCATAGAACCGGAATTGCCCGAAAGTATGAAGGATTTAGAAAATCTCGACGAAACATACGATTCACTTAACGGTACATATCCTGAATTTAAAGAGTTTTTACTCAGACTGTATAAGTAAGTGCTTAATGGTTAATTGTTAATTATTAATGGTTAATTGTTAACGCTTAATGATGAATGCTTAATATTGTTTCTATGCGTAAAACAAGCTACTTATTTTGAAATTCACATTTTGTAATTATATCACAGATAACCGCCTTTACACCTTCCACGTCATTCTGAGCGAAACGCAGTGGAGCGTGAGAATCTCTTGAATAATGCTTAATGCTTAATGCTTAATGCTTAACGCTTAATGCTGTATCAATGCGTGAAAGAATAATGCTTAATGTTGTATCAATGCGTAAAACAAACTACTCATTTTTAAAATTTGTAATTCGTAATTAATTTTTGTGTCTTCGCGGCTTTTCGAGAAAAATAATAAATATCAAAAATCATTTTTGTGCCGTCTGTCTATTCCAAAATGTGGAAAATCATTACTCTTTGATAGTGAAACACAAAAAACAGTCTCAAAAAAATCGGGCTGATTCTGATTTTTTTTCTAATTTCGTAGCTTAATTTTACAGAGGCGATTATGGAATACAATTTTACAAAGATAGAACAAAAATGGCAAGCGTATTGGGAGGAGCATCAAACCTTCAAAACCGGTACTGATACGTCAAAACCAAAATTTTATGCATTAGATATGTTCCCGTATCCTTCCGGATCGGGATTGCATGTGGGACATCCCGAAGGATATACGGCGTCTGACATTGTGAGTAGATATAAGCGTATGAAGGGCTTTAATGTTTTGCACCCTATGGGCTGGGATGCCTTTGGCTTACCGGCAGAGCAATATGCTATGCAAACAGGGACGCACCCATCTATTACGACACACAAAAATTGCAATACGTTCCGTCGTCAAATTAAAGCACTCGGACTTAGTTACGATTGGGAACGGGAGATAAATACAACAGATCCGAAATACTATAAATGGACACAGTGGATTTTTATTCAATTATATAACATCTGGTTTGATACAGATAAACAAAAAGGCCGACCGATTGCTGACCTGATTGTACCCGATGCTATTTCTGAGCAGGGAAAAGAAGCTGTGCAGAAGTATGTTAATTCGAAACGCCTCGCGTATTATGACAATGCCCAAGTATGGTGGTGCAATAATTGCAAAACGGTGTGTGCAAACGAAGAGGTTTTAACTGATGGTTCGCACGAAAAATGCGGACATGTGGTTACCAAAAAGAATTTGAAACAATGGATGTTACGAATTCCACATTATGCCGAACGATTACTCGATGGACTCAAAAATGTTGATTGGCCAGAAGGAGTAAAGGATATGCAACGTAACTGGATAGGTCGTTCTACCGGAGCCGAAGTTGATTTTTCTATTGCAGATGGTTCGGGGAAATTAACGGTGTATACCACTCGTCCGGATACTTTGTTTGGGGCTACCTATATGGTTATTGCACCCGAACATCCACTTGTGGAAACTATTGTAAATGAAGAACAAAAAGAAGCCGTTGCAGACTATGTTCGTCAAGCTGCATTAAAGTCCGATCTTGACAGGACGGAATTGGCAAAAGAAAAAACCGGCGTATTTACCGGGCAATATGCCATCAATCCGCTTACCAATACACCCATTCCTATTTGGGTTGCCGATTATGTGCTTATGGGATATGGTACCGGTGCTATAATGGCTGTGCCTGCTCATGACAGTCGCGACTTTGAATTTGCCCAAACATTTACTATTCCTATAATATGTATTCTCGACCCCGTAACTGCTGACGCCGAAATGCGTGAAAAAGTACAAAAAGGCGAAGCATGTTGGACAGAGGATGGTGAATATATCAACTCTGCAAATTCTGATTTAGGAATTGATATTAATGGCAAAAATAAACAAGACGGTATAAATACGGTAATTCAATGGCTTGAACAAAAGGGAATTGGGAAAGCAACCGTTAATTATAAAATACGCGATTGGTTATTTAGTCGTCAACGGTACTGGGGCGAACCGTTTCCGGTAATTCATTGGGAAGATGGTGAAATTGCAATGGTAGATGAGTCCGATTTGCCACATACTTTGCCAAATCTCGAAAAATATGAACCGGGAGATAATGGAGAATCTCCTTTAGCACATGCAACTGAATGGTTACAGGTAGAAGATAAGAATGGTCGAAAGGGACGTTACGAAACGAATACAATGCCACAATGGGCTGGTTCGTGCTGGTACTATTTGCGATATATTGATCCGAAAAATGACGATACTCCTTTTGATTTGCTGCTTGAAAATTATTGGATGCCGGTAGATTTATATATTGGCGGTGCCGAACATGCTGTTTTGCACTTATTATACAGTCGCTTTTGGCATAAAGTATTATTTGATCTCGGGTATGTTTCAACCGACGAACCGTATCAAAAATTATACAACCAGGGTATGATATTAGCTTTTGCGTATGAAACAGAAAATGGCGCAAAGGTTACTTCTGATGTGGTTGAAGAAAGAGATGGAGAGTATTTTCATACGCAAACAGGTGAAAAATTAAAGCAGATAGTTGCAAAAATGTCGAAATCACTTAAAAATGTGGTAAATCCCGATGATGTGATTGCAAAATACGGAGCAGATAGTCTTCGATTATACGAAATGTTTATGGGACCGCTTGATGCGACTAAGCCATGGACTGATAGTGGTGTAAAGGGTGTATTTAATTTTCTTGCCAGAGTATTCCGCTTTTTTGCTCAAAAAGAATGTGTTGTTGCCGGTTTCGCAGATGATGCTTCGGTAATTAAAGAACTTCATCGTACTATAAAGAAAGTTGAGGATGATATTAATCAACTCCACTTTAATACCGCTATTTCTCAAATGATGGTTTTTACCAATATTTGTTATAAACAAGGAAAAGTGAGTGAAGAAACCGCACGAGTATTTGCCAAAGTGCTTCATCCTTTTGCACCGCATTTGGCAGAAGAAATTTGGGAAATGTACGGCGGAACGCACTCTTTGACATCCGAAGAATGGCCTGCGTATGATTCCGGTAAAATGGAAGATGATACCGTTACTTATCCCGTGTCGTTTAACGGGAAAAAACGTTTTGAATTGGAATTGCCAAAATCACTCTCGAAAGATGAGGTTGAACAGCTTGCTTTGTCTGACGAACGAGCACAAAAATGGTTGTCCGGTACACCGAAAAAGGTAATTGTGGTTCCCGGAAAAATTATCAATATTGTGGTATAAAAATTATGTCGAACACAGGTTACTAGGTGAGTTTGGCAATTGCTAGTTATGGCTCACTTTCATAGTTCCATAATTTTGTGTGGAAATATGGATGTCGCGAAATTGTGTCGTGATGAATAATAATGGTATCGACAGAATAAAATTTTTGTGCGTCAAAATAAAAGAGTAGTCGAGAAATTGATTCTTGATTTTCAAACCGCTTGGGCAAAAGTGTTTCCGGGTAGGAGCGCAATGCGGGAATTTCGACAGACGAATGTCCGGAGGCATTCTGCAATAATTCATCTTGTATTGTTCGTGTCTCGCTATATGCTTTGCTTTCCCCGAGCAATAAGTCTTTGTACGACACTGCAATGGAGCTGTTTGGCGAAAATGCCGGACCGAGAAAGACTATGATACTTATAATTTTTGCTGTCTTACTTTGAAGAATCTTTTGCGGTTTTGTATGTATAATCCATCGAGAATATGTCTGTTGTAAAAAATATATCCATATAAATATAGCTAATAACACGGTGCTATTTTCAGTTCTGTATAGTAATGCCGTAAATGTGGCATACAATGAAAAAAATTGTAAAACAAACAACATTCCAATGCCGAATATAGCTATAGTAAACGGATGTATGTCTGTAACTTTCTTAGGTCTGTGTAGTGCCGGTGCAAATATAGTGAGATATATGCATCCGGCAGAAAGAAACATGCCGGCATACCGAATAAAAAATTCCTTTGTATAGAAAAGAGATATGTATGCAGCGTCTGTTATTGAAACAGACACATTACATATTTCCGCTCGCTGATAATTCCCCGGAGCAGCAAAAAATATAAGTGAAAAAAGAAGAAAAACAGCATAGAATATATAATAGTGTGGATGTGTTCTTGCATTTTTGAGACTGAGAAGACCTAAAATGAATATACTGTGTGTTTGAATAAGTGCAAATTCGTTTGAACCGGCAATAATGAATGAAAGGGCAGTGACAATAAGAAGGGTAAGAATAAACGAATGCGGCTTTCGAATATAATTGTATATAACCGCAATTAAAAAAAGTAAAGCTGAGTTTGCTATTGTATAGGTAATATATCCCGAAAACCAATAAAAATACGAGTACACATCAGGAATATAAGTCAGAAAAGGTACAATTACGATGCTTGTTAGTGCACAGATTTGCAATTTTGTTAGTTTTGGCGTGGAGAGGCTGAAGAGTAAAAAATAGATTGATGCTACCGATAAGGCAATAATGGAAATACTGTACAGTGCCGAAAGCATAGTGTTTGAGTAGAGTAGGGGATTGATGTATGAAATAAGTGTTCCAAAATATCTGCCTGACCAGGTGAGATAAATATTGGTGACGGTTTCCCAAATACTTGCATTAAATAATCGGTATGCGTGTGCATAGTCATCAATTGCCGGATGAACATAGGCAGAGTTGATAATAAATGGAAAAATAGCAACAATTGTGATGAAGCAAATAGAGTATTCAAATATTTTACTGCGCATGCTCATGTTTTTTGTACAAAAATATATAAATTTGATAAAGAATATACCATTGTTTAAACATCAAAAAATAAACTATGCCCGAAGCAGCATTTAAACTAGAATTTAAAGTCCGAGATTATGAATTGGATTTGCAAGGAATTGTAAATAATTCAGTGTATCAAAACTATCTTGAACATGCACGTCATGAATTTTTACTTTCAAAAAATATCGATTTTGCTGCATTGCATGAGCAACATATTGATTTGGTAGTTTCCCGTGTCGAAATTAATTATAAAGCTCCTTTACAGAGTCAAGATTCTTTTGTGGTAAAAATAAATACCGAAAAACAAGGCAATCTGCGTATTGTATTTCATCAAATCATAGAGCGAATTCCTGACGGAAAGGTGATAATTGATGCCACTATAATAGGAGTGTGTTTACAAAATGGCCGCCCTGTTAAACCCGAAGATGCAACCGGAGTTGAATGGGAGAATAAATGATTAATACTTAAGCCTTACAAAACTCCCTTTGTGCTCGGTAATCCAACATTTTGCAAATTTCTCGAAACAGCCATTTTTATAGCTTTGGCAGTTGCTTTAAAAATAGCTTCAATTTTATGGTGTTCATTATCTCCTTCAACACGTATGTTGAGGTTACATTTTGCGGCATCAGAAAACGATTTAAAAAAATGCATAATCATTTCTGTTGGTAAATCACCCACTTTTTCGCGAGTAAACGAAACATCCCACACTAACCACGGTCTGCCCGAAAAATCAATTGCAACTTGTGCCAAGGAATCATCCATAGGTAATAAAAAACCATACCGTTCCACCCGACTTTTATCGCCCAAAGCCTTCAAAAACGCTTCGCCTAAAGCCAGTCCTGTATCTTCAATTGTATGATGTTCGTCAACATGTAAATCGCCTTTCACAGAAATATTCATATCGCAATTGGAATGTCGGGCTAACTGTTCGAGCATATGGTCGAAAAAATTCAATCCGGTAGAAATTCGAGATATACCGCTCCCGTCAATATTAATATTAATATGTATATCTGTTTCATTGGTTTTTCGGATAATCTGAGCTGTGCGGTTAGGGAAAATAAGCTTACGAGTAATGTCGTCCCAATTAGTATACATAAAATCTGCTTGTGCAATAATGTTTTCTGCAATACTGTGGTCAGATTTCAACAGAATAGATTTACTTCCCAGGTTTTGTGCAAGCACAATATCGGTTTCTCGGTCACCAATGACGTATGAATTTGCTAAATCATACTCATCAGACAAATATTTTTTCAATAAAGCAGTACCCGGTTTTCGGGTCGGTTTATTTTCGTGCGGAAATGTTCTGTCGATAATAATGTCCGAAAATTCGATTCCCTCATGTTTTAAAATAGTCAGCATTTTATTGTGCACGGGCCAAAAGGTTTCTTCCGGGAACGAATCTGTTCCCAAACCATCTTGATTGGTAACCATCACTAATTCAAAATCGGTATAAGTTACAATTGTTTTAAGAGCAGAAATAACCTGCGGAATAAATTCAAATTTTTCGAAGGAATCAATTTGAAAATCTTCTTTTGGTTCAACAATAATAGTGCCGTCTCGGTCAATAAAAAGGACTTGTTTCATTTCAGTTATTTAAAAATTTTACAATGAAATTTCGAATAATTTCGGCCAATTTTTACCGGTTACAAATATACGATTATTCTCGGAATCATATGCAATACCATTTAATACATCAATATTCCGATGCTTGAAATTGTCCGGTAATATTCCCGAAAGGTCAAATCGTTGCAACACTTTTCCGGTACGAGGGTCAATTTCAACAATTTCATCTGTTTGATAAATATTTGCAAAAATATGCCCATTAATAAATTCCAATTCATTTAAAAAAGAAACAGCACCTATATGGTCGTAGACAGGAAATTGCTTGATTTTTGTAATATGTGGTAACGAATATACATAAATATATTCGCTTCCGTCGCTCATGTAAAGATACGTGCCGTCGTTACACAATCCCCATCCTTCGGTTGCGTACGAAAATTCACCAATTTTATTCAAATTATCGGCACGGTAAATATACCCTATTTGCGATTTCCAGGTAATTTGAATAATGGAATCTCCCACGCGAGTTAAGCCCTCGCCAAAAGCAGTTTCGGGTAATTTTTTTATAATTAATACTTTTCCCGTTTCCGGATCTACTTTTCGCACCGACGAAAAACCATATTGCCCCGTACTTTCATAAAAAACGCCATTGTGCCATTCCAACCCCTGAGTATATGCTTCCGAATCGTGATTGTACATACGAATCGTGTGTGTTTTTTTTAGTTTTACGCGTACATCAGAAACTATCGTAATATGTTTGGTATGCATTTCCATTTTTCCTTCCGAATAGAATTTGATTGAAATGCTTTTTCGCCCCACAACAGAATCCGGTATAGGGCACGAAAATAGCGTGTCGGGCTTAGCTATAGTTTGAATCTTTGAGCCATCATAAATAATAGCAAGCGAATCGAGACTTGTTTTTTTATTCATTTGATAAGTGCATTGCAAAGAAGAGCCTGATTTTACAAGCGAAGAATTTCCCTGAATGTGAAGCGAATACATATCCTTTGAGTCATCTGTTTCCGTACACGAAAAAAAACACAAGAAACATATGCTAAGGCATACAAAAAAAAGCGAATGGGTTTTGGTACTGTTCATCATACGAAAAAGGTATTAAAAAAAATAACGAGTCCTGCCCGGGCTACTTTGTAATAATTTAACTTGTTAGTTTTTAGATGATTATATTTTATATGTTTTCAAACTATTTTCAAACCACTTAAAAAAAAGCATTATTTTTTCAGATTATTAAAATAATACAAATATGAATTTTTTTAAGATGTGCAATTTATGAATTTTTTTTCTGTTAATTATTTTTTCGGACATCATTCAAGTAATATTTTCCAATTTCCGCTGTAAAAAGTCCTAGTTCAGAGTATTTTATGCTTACTTCAAAGTTTTTTACACTACTTCTGTTAATATTCCAAAATGTCCACATTTCAGTAGTCGTGTCTAAGGAAAAATTAGCGTGGGCAATTGAATTTCTAAAAAGTCGTAGGAAATCCAATGTATTAATATCCTTGTCTGTCTGTGAATTAAATATAAATTTTTGTCGTGTGTTAAATTGAAAGTTAGTTTTATTTTTTTTTTCCATATTTCTGTCAGCTCCCCCAAAAACTGGACAGTTTAAAAGTATAAAAAATTTTTAAGAAGAAGTAAATTGTGCATTATTTAGTCTAGACTAATTGTAACATCTTCAGTTATTGCTTCAGTAACATTTATTGCAGGTAAGAAATATTTGTTATATGGAGTGTTTTCAGTTTTTGAATGTAAAACCCCTCGTGTTGTACCTACAGTAATTACAGCTATATGTTGAACAAAACCTTTAGAGAAAATAATATCATTTGATTTTGTTTCAATGAATGAATTCCAAGTAGTTTCCTCTATTTCGAAATCACAATTTACATCAAGAATAATGAATGATTTTTTATTAGAGCGAATTTCAAATTTTGTATGACAACCTAAAATCCGATGTTCTTTATTTATTCCAAATCCAAAACCAAAGTTAATATCAATTTTTGTATCATCAACTTTTATTGAATCAATAGTTGCAAATTGTTTTGTTACAATATTATGCAAGTTAAATTTTATGTTTGTACTCATAATACCACTTCTAAAGAGTCATTATTATAGACAACAAATAAACTAGGGTTGATAACAGTCTTTGCTGTTTCAATTATGTTTGTATCTTCTAATGTTGAAATAGCTTTGTAAGTAGTTTTTATTCCAGGTACTTTAACCTCAATCAATTCAGATTGTTTCATTTTACTCTCGTAATATGATGCTAAAATAGGAATGTCAAGAACTTCTTGAAGTTTAATTTGAGTATCAATAGTTAAGTTCTCTTTCCCGCTTACAATTTTTGTAATTTGTTGTGGAGTTACATTTAAAGCTTTTGCTAAATCAGTTTGTTTCCAACCCTTTTCCTTTAAACGGACTAAAACTTTAAGAGCAATACTTTGAGATTCACGAATTCCAGCTCTATTTTTAATTCTAGAACGATTACGTTCAACAGAGTTTGTTTTCTCTTTTGATACTAATTCTAAAATTTTTTCTTTATTTGTCATAGCTGTTCACTTAATAATTCAAAAAAAGATTCGCTGTCAAAAACTCCATTTTCTTGCATTTTTTGACTAACTTTTATCGCCCCACCTGTTATTACAAAACAGTCTTTATCTATTTTTAAAGCATATAGTCGCAAATCATTTCTTCTTCTATTGTATTTTGCTTTGCCTTTTTGCAGTTGTAATTCTACAACATTATATTATGATTCGTACAGTGGTTGGAAGAAGGTTTCAAGTTTGTCTTTTTTATTATTGGTTATTTCTTCAATCGTATCAATTATTTGTTCAGCATCTTTAAATCTATCATTAATATACTTTACAGGATCTTTTTTAGGTACATATTTTCCTGCAAATTTGTGAAGATAGTTTGCGTCTTGCCATAGCTCTATGTTTCTATCATATTCATTATCGTCATTATTTTCATAATGAAAAGCAAATAACTTTGGTGTAAATATAGAAACAATTTTCATTAAAAATCAACCTATAGGTTTATTATTTTGTTAAACATGATGTTTATCAGTTATAAATCTGATTTGTAAAGATACATTTATTTTATTTTTAACCTTTTGTAGTTGAAAAATTGAATTAACTACTTTTTAACAATTAAACTTACATTAAGTATAAGAAAACAGGAATAAGTAATACGTTTTTCAGCCTTGCCTCTAACGGACGTATGTAAAAAAATCGAAGCGAATTTATCAAGTCAGCGTTCTGCGAGGAACGGACTGACGCGATCAATCAGCAATATTTTGGACGGGGACGTGCCGTTAGCTATGTTTTTCATTGTTGTTAGCAAATGTACATTTATTCTTGTTCGAAAATTATAGATATAAGCCACGGAATTGATTTTAACTCACCTTTTTGATAGAGAGCTGTCTTCCAATGAAATACAACACTAAATAACCGCTAGTGCACATGCACGTGATCTTCACATTCCGCTTCGCTTCATTCAAGATGACGTGTTATAACCAACAGCCCCGAATGGAGCAAAATAAATAGTTTTGGGGGCTAAGCCCAAAGAATACATACCTCCACATATTTTTTTGTGAATTGTAACAATAGTTATCGGTTTTCGAATAATTTTTACATGGTGTTTGGATAATATTATATGTATTTTTGGTATGTTGTCTTTTTATATAAAAATATATATAATTATGAAAAAAATATTATCTCTCTTTATTTTCATTTCTTTAATTTATTCTACTTTTTCAATAGCGCAAACATACAATTATGGAAGTGTTGCCTTGGGAGGTGGTGGATTTGTTTCTGCTATTATAACTTGTTCAACCGAAAAA
>JAQICB010000041.1 GCA_027858745.1 Bacteroidales bacterium | reverse complement strand
GCCGATGAAAATGGGACATCTATAAAAGTAGCCAAATATTCAGGTATAAACCGGGTTGATTTGGTTGAAAGTAACGAATATGGCTATTGTTCGCTAATAAAAGCAACGAAATCGGTTTTAGACAAATTGGATTTGGAGAATAGAACCGCAACAAAAATCACATCTAAAGAACGAATTGACACCCGATTGTGGGATGGAATAGCATTAAGGGAGGCTGTTATTAATGCAATCATTCACAATGATTATACACGGGAAATTCCACCAAAGTTTGAAATTTTTTCAGACCGTTTGGAGATTACATCATATGGCGGTTTGTTTGAGGGAATGACACGTGAAGATTTTTTCGAAGGCTTGTCTCTCCCCCGAAATAAAGAACTGATGCGAGTGTATAAAGATCTTGATATGGTGGAGCAGTTAGGTTCCGGGGTGCCAAGAATTCTTCAGGCTTATGATAAAAGTTGTTTTAAGTTCTCTGATAACTTCACCAGAATGACTTTACCTAATTCTGTAGTTGAAGATAACCAGGATGCTGATCAACGAGAAATTATGGAAATAGATGCTCCGGATTTACAGGAGCTTAGAAAAGAGTTTGGATTAATATCGGAAAGAACTCAAAAAAACCACGAAGAGAATATTCAATTTTTACGGGGCATTTACGGGGCATTTACGGGGTATTTACGGGGTAATTACGGAATAACCGCGGAAAAACTTCGAAATGAATTCGGAGAAAGACTAATTTTTATTTTAGAGCTGATGCTTATTGATGAATACGCAACCAGGCAAAATTTCGCGGATATTTTGGGTGCATCTTTGAGTACAATAGAGAAAAACATTAAAATATTACGTGATAAAAATATTATTGAGCGGAGGGGGAGTGATAAGACTGGCTATTGGCAAATATTAAACCAAAACTAAATGAAATTTACCGAAGAAAAATTAGAACAAGCCTTTATAGAACTCATCCAAAAGCAGGGTTTTGAATACGTTTATGGAAGTGATATTCAACGATCACCGGATGAAGTAATCATAGAGGCCGATTTACGAAATTTTCTTCTCTTAAAATACAAAAAAGAAAAGCTAACTAATCAGGAGGTAACCCGTATCATTCAGCAGCTCAAAAGTTATGCTGCTTCTGATTTGTACGAGAGCAACAAGGCCATCATGAAGCTTGTTTCCGAAGGATTTATTCTTAAACGTGAAGACCGCTCGCAAAAAGACTTGTATATTCAGCTAATAGATTACAAGGGACTCACCGCATTTCGTGACCCGGATGCTAAACAACTCACAAATATTGCAACGGATGCTTCAGAACCGTATGGTAAAGACCAAAACGTTTACAAATTTGTCAACCAGTTTGAGATTATTGGTTTTGAAAAACGTATCCCCGATGGGATTCTCTACATTAACGGTTTGCCGCTGGTGGTATTTGAATTTAAAACCGCTATCCGTGAAGAGTGCACCATTCATGATGCCTTTGTTCAGCTGACAACACGTTACAAACGCGACATCCCGGAGCTGTTTAAATACAATGCTTTTTGTGTTATATCGGACGGTGTAAACAATAAAGCCGGTTCGTTCTTCGCGCCTTATGAGTTCTTCTATGCCTGGCGAAGGTCTCCGGGTGACGGGCTGGGTGACGTGAAGCTCCCGCTTCACGAAAATTCAGGTGTACAGGAGAATCAAGCCTCCCAAGAAGCCGAAGGCATAAACTCCATGTATTCTTTAATTGGAGGTATGCTGAACACAACTACTATACGTGACATAATCCGGAATTTTATTTTTCTGCCTGACTCCTCTAAAAAAGAAGATAAAATTCTTTGTCGCTATCCGCAGTATTATGGTGCCAAAAAGTTGTTTATGAATATCATCAGTCACCAAAAACCTGGGGGTGATGGCAAAGGTGGTACTTACTTTGGTGCTACCGGATGTGGCAAGAGTTATACCATGCTTTTTCTTACCCGCCTTTTGATGCGCAGCGTACTGCTGGGTAGTCCTACGATTGTGCTTATTACTGACCGTACCGACCTGGATGATCAGCTTTCGGAACAATTCACAAATGCAAAAGAGTACATTGGCGACAATAACGTCATTAGGGTGGAAAGCAGGGCTGAATTAAAGGATCGGTTGCAAAACATTAAGAGTGGGGGTGTTTTTCTGACGACCATTCATAAATTTACCGACGACACAGACTTACTTACAAATCGCAGTAATGTAATCTGCATATCCGACGAAGCCCACCGAAGCCAGACCAATCTTGACCAAAAAGTGAGGGTAACGGCAAACGGTGTTACCAAAAGCTATGGGTTTGCAAAATATCTTCACGATTCATTGCCCAATGCTACTTTTGTAGGCTTTACCGGTACTCCCATAGATGCTACGCTGGAGGTCTTTGGGGAAGTGGTGGATGCTTATACCATGACAGAATCGGTAAAAGATGAAATTACTGTCCGGATTGTTTATGAAGGAAGAGCTGCCAAGGTGCTGCTCAATAATAGTGAATTGCAGAAGATTGAAGATTATTACAATCAATGTGCGGAGGAAGGAGCCAATGAATATCAGATAGAAGAGAGTAAGAAGGCAGTCACTAATATGAATGTGATATTGGGAGACCCGGACAGGCTAAAAGCATTGGCAGAAGATTTCGTTACGCACTACGAAACCAGAGTGGCAGAAGGAGCAACCATTAAGGGAAAAGCAATGTTTGTCTGCAGCAGTCGTCTGATTGCCTATGAGTTATATAAAAACGTAATTAAGCTGCTGGGGGCACGTAGTCTGGGTGAATGGAGCTCCAGCTCCATAAATTCAACCAATTATTCAAGTTATTTTACAAAGAGCTTCGGGTATCCCGACGAATGGCACGTAACCAATTTGCCTCATCGTAACAAGGCAGGATTAGTCCAGTTTATTACATTCAGGTTAGCCGATAGTATTCCACAACAAGTATTGAAAGATATCGAACTTGAATTAAAGAGTTTATCGGATGATAAAAAAGCAATTGAAAAAAGAAAGAGGTATCAATTTTGGCTGGATAAAGGATTAGGATGTTGCGCTTTAGCAAACAGGGAAATGGCTCAGGTTGTTCAAGAAGCTTTGTTGTACCATGACGATAAAAAATACAACCTATTAGCCTGGAGCATCATGTCTAACCATGTTCATGTTTTGATACACACAAGAAACGACTTGCGAAGAATAGTTCAATCGTGGAAGTCATTTACCGGCAAGTGGGCTTTGAACAATAATAAAAAGTATAATTTAGGTATTGACACCAACGCGTCTTCCTTCTGGATGCCTGATTATTGGGATCGTTTTATTAGAGATGAGGATCATTTTAACAATACCGTGCGGTATATTCTTAATAATCCCCTGAAGGCCAATTTGCCGAAAGAACATACAGCATGGTTATTCCGGGGATGTCACCTTACTGATCAGATGAAGCAGGAGCTTCATCCAACCCAGATAAAAATGGTGATGACCAGAATTGAAATGAATTCCTTACTTTTACTTTCGACGTTGATATTCTCCATTAGAAAAATGAGTGGTTTTATTCTTCTAATATACTGAATATCAACGTCTTAACCAAATATTTTGCAACTTATTTTGCTCATTTTCAAAGTTTTATATTTTTTGTCATGTACTAAAAACAATTTTAACTATTTTTATCACAGGTTTAGCCAAAGCACTTGCTTTTCCCTTTTTAAGTATTTACAACAAAATCAAAGTTGCCATGAAAATATTTATTGCCCCCCTTTGGACCATTTTAACCCTTTTACTGTGCTTCAATACCAATGCACAAGACATAATCTACACCATCAGTGGCGAAATAGATAACCAAAAAACCCCGCTCGACTCCATATCCGTTGAGAATCTGAGCAAGCAAAGTACTACGAGCTTTGGCAACCTTCCCGAGCGCGACGATTACCGCATTAACCTTACCCGCGATGAATATTGGGGCTCTACCTCGGTAAACGACATACTGAACGAAAGTGGTTTGCACATAATCAAAAACCTGCCCGGCATTTTGGTTGTGGGCTACAGGGGGCAAACAGCTGTAAATGCAGCCATAAACCTATACAATACAAATGGGCAACGACTGGTATTTAAAGAAAACCAGGTTCTTGAAAACGGCAGCTTGGTAGAAGTAGAAATAGGTAATGCAGGTAACTATTTCCTCACCATATCAAGCCCAGAGGAAACCCGAAGCTTTAAAGCCACCGGTAAGTTGGCAGCGGGCAACATGAACATAGCCATGCAAAGCGGTGCACCCGTGCCATTGAAAAGCGGACAAGTATACACCCTTGCCGGTACCGACACCGAAAAAGGAGACAATGTAAAAGTTTCGGTTTTTAAGTTAGGTTATGTGAACCAGCCGGTTGAACTAACCGTTGACGGCAACGAAACCCTTGTGTTCCCGCTCCAAGCACGAACTCCACCCGAGGTGGAATCCCTCGAAGCAACCAACATACTATGCAGCTCGACCACCCTAAATGGCAACGTGCTATCGGAAGGCATCAGCCCCATAAGCGAGCGTGGCTTTTACTGGAGTGCCACCAACGAAAACCCCGGCGCATCAGACAATAAAATAGCAGTTGAAGGCAACACGGGAAATTTTAGCGCAGAGCTAAGTGGGCTTAATCATGCTACAACCTATTATTTGCGTGCCTATGCCATAAACGAAATTGGAACAAGCTATGGTGAGACTAAAAATTTCACCACAAACGCAATATTTCCAAGTGTAAGAACAACAACTATCACCAACATTAACCAAACCACAGCCACATGTGGTGGCAACGTTACCTCCGATGGTGGGGTTACTGTTACCGCCCGTGGCATCTGTTGGAATACAACTGGCAGTCCAACCATAGCCAATAGTAAAACAACAGATGGTAGTGGTATTGGAAGCTTTATCAGCAACCTTTCAGAACTAAGTGCAAACACCACTTACTACGTGTGTGCTTATGCAACCAACAGTCAAGGTACAAGCTATGGAGAACAAAGGAGCTTCACTACATTTCAGGCATTAGATGAAGGCGATGTATTTAACCCCGCCACAGGAAAAACATGGATGGACCGCAACCTTGGTGCCAGCCGTGCCGCTACCAGTTTTAACGACTCCGAAGCCTACGGCGACCTTTACCAATGGGGACGTGCTGCCGATGGCCACCAAAAAAGGAACTCGCCAACAACCTCAACTCTTAGCAACAGCGATACTCCGGGGCATGGAAGCTTTATAATAACTGGGAGCTATGATTGGCGCAGCCTGCGAAACAATAACTTGTGGCAGGGCGTAAGCGGTACAAACAACCCTTGCCCAAGCGGTTACCGATTGCCAACAGATGCCGAGTGGGAAGCCGAACGGGCAAGCTGGAGCAGCAACAATTTTGCCGGCGCTTTTGCCTCGCCACTTAAATTGCCCGTGGCAGGCCGCCGCTTCTCCAGCGATGGTTCGCTCTACGGTATGGGTTTCAGCAGCATATATTGGTCAAGTACCGTAGATGGTCATTTCTCGCGGCTCTTGGCCTTCAACAGCAACAATGCCTACATGAGCAGCCAACACCGGACGAGCGGACTCTCTGTTCGTTGCCTTAAGGATGTTGTGACATCTGCTACATTGCCAACCGTTACAACAACAACAAGCATTATCAACATTACCCAAACCGCTTCAACCGGTGGTGGCAATGTAACTTCCGATGGCGGGGCAAGTGTTACCGCCCGCGGCGTATGCTGGAACACAACAGGCAACCCGACCATCAATAACAACAAAACCACAAATGGCTCAGGCGCCGGAACATATACTTCGAGCATCACTGGCTTAAGTGCCAACACCACCTACTACGTCCGTGCATACGCCACCAACAGCCAGGGGGCAAGTTATGGTCAGCAAATAAGCTTTACCACCAGTACCGTTACCGGCGATGTCCAAAAAGACACCCCAACCTCCGTGGTTGATATTACCAACCCCGCCACCGGAAAAACATGGATGGACCGCAACCTTGGTGCCAGCCGTGCCGCTACCAGTAGCACCGATGCCTATGCCTATGGCGACCTCTACCAATGGGGCCGTGCTGCCGATGGCCACCAAAAACGCAATTCCTCTACTACCTCAACATGTAGCAACAACCCAGGGCATGATAACTTCATTACCCCCAGCAGCCATTACGATTGGCGCAGCACGCAAAACACCGACCTGTGGCAAGGCGTAAACGGTACCAACAATCCCTGCCCAAGCGGTTACCGTTTGCCTACCATAGCCGAATTAGATGCCGAACGCAAAAGCTGGAACAGCAATAACGCAGCCGGGGCCTTTGCCTCACCCCTTAAGTTGCCTGTGGCAGGCCGCCGCGACTACGGCGTTGGGTCGCTCGATTTCGTTGGTTCACGTGGCTACTATTGGTCGAGTACTGTAGCAAGCAGCAATTCGCTGTACTTGTACTTCAAGAGTTACGGTGCCGTCACGTACTTCAACTACAGACGGGCGGGCGGGAGCTCTGTTCGTTGCCTTAAGGATGTTGGTGGGGCATCTGCTACATTACCAACCGTTACAACAACAAGCATTACCAACATTACCCAAACCGCTTCAACCGGTGGTGGCAATGTAACTTCCGATGGCGGGACAAGTGTTACCGCCCGCGGCGTATGCTGGAATACAACAGGCAACCCGACCATCAATAACAACAAAACCACAAATGGCTATTACGCCGGAACATTTACTTCGAGCATCACTGGCTTAAGTGCCAACACCACCTACTATGTGCGTGCATACGCCACCAACAGCCAGGGGGCAAGTTATGGTCAGCAAATAAGCTTTACCACCAGTACCGTTACCGTCGTTGGTGAAAAAGACACACAAACCTCTGTGTTTAATGTTACCAACCCCGCCACCGGCAAAACATGGATGGACCGTAACCTTGGTGCCAGCCGTGCCGCCACAAGCAGCACCGACTCCGAAGCCTACGGCGACCTCTACCAATGGGGCCGTGCTGCCGATGGCCATCAAAAACGGAACTCGCCAACCACCTCAACACTTAGCAACAGCGATACCCCGGGGCATGGAGACTTTATATTGAGCAACAGTACTGCATACGACTGGCGCTGGCGCAGCTCGCAAAACATCGACCTGTGGCAAGGCGTAAACAGTACCAACAACCCCTGCCCAAGCGGTTACCGTTTGCCTACCATAGCCGAATTAGATGTAGAACGCAAAAGTTGGAGCAGCAATAACGCAGCCGGGGCCTTTGCCTCATCCCTTAAATTGCCTGTGGCAGGCCACCGCTACTACGACGACGACTATGGGTCGCTCAGCGGAGTTGGTTCCTCCGGCTACTATTGGTCGAGTACTTTAGATGGCAGCGACTCGCGGCGCTTGGGCTTCGGCAGTAGCAATGCCGTCACGCACGGCAGCTACCGGGCGGGCGGGAAATCTGTTCGTTGCCTTAAGGATTGATTTATCCCGTGAAATTTGCGTAGTTTACACCGTAGCTAAGCATATTGGGGTGTAACGAAGCAAGTATTTCATCGGGACACTTTGAAAAGCGAAGCGATTTGATAATTTTACCCTGAGCGTAGCGATGCAGTGAGCTTGCCGAACTGTCGAAGGGTTCAAATACCGCCTTTGGTTACTGAGCGCAGTCGAAGTATGGCGGGGTCGAATTTTGGGGAGCGGCGAGCTCCAACTTGCGCTTCAAGTTGTAATCAATACCTTGCCTTCATCGTTTCTCTCCTTAATGGGAGGGACAATTGGGCGTTACGTTTCGGTCTTTTGTGCGTTTAAACAGCAGTGCTGATATCCGGCCCGGAACTGGTCGTATTTCAATAATCGTGGGTTCTTGCTGAGCCGTTCGGTCTGCTCACGGTATCACCTGTCGAAGCATAGCCCACGGAAGATTACAAAAACCCGGAGGGTTAAATGTTAATCACCCTCGGTAAAACCGGGGGTAGTAACAAAACAACAAGCCTCAACCCGGAATGGGTTGAACATTGAGAATATAAAATGAAGAATAAAACGCGAGTTGGAACTCGCGTCTCCCGAGCCATACATGTTAATCCTTTCAGTGTAATTAAGCTAATTAACTGATTATTGGTATTTTTAACGACCAATTATAAAACCAAAACAATGATAACAGTTCGTTAATGTTTTTTAAACCATTGACAATTAGATTTTTTATATTTTGACAATGTGTTTGTTTAAATTGCTAATATTTCGCATATTACATGCTATAAAGTCTATTGTCTCATGTCTAAAATCTAAAAATATATTGTATGATATTTCTTCCTTTTAAACTTTTTATAATCGTTTTTTGCCTGTTAACACAATTTGCATTCGGACAAAACACTGTTTCTGGTACTTTCTACCAACTTGCCAATCAGCCAGTTCGCCTCGAAGGTTTTAACGGCTTTAATACTTATGTAATTGACCACACTCAAACCGACGACAAGGGGAATTTCACCCTGCAATACGCTCCCAACGATTTCGGCATGGGCTACCTTATTGCCGTCGACGAAAAGCCTTTTATCATCATCATCAGCGGCGAAAACATTGAGCTACAAGGCGAAGCACTGGCTTTTACCGAAAGCATTGAAATACTAAAAGGGAAAGAAAACCAGCAGTTTGGCCAATATGCTTTGGAGCAGCCCCGCCGAGCCCAGGCCCTGAGCGCCTGGGCTTACCTTGAAAAAATATACGCAATGGACTCGCTTTTTGCCGTGCACCAAACGCCGCAAAACGCCATTGAACAAGAAGTACAACGCATACACAACGAAGACAACGCATTTTTGTCAAGCCTCGACCCCGACAGTTACGTGAGCTGGTTTTTACCGGTACGTAAAATGGTGAGCAGCGTATCGGCTATTGCCCAATACTGCACCGAAAAAATACCGGCAACCATCGAAGCTTTTCGCAATATGGATTACACCGATACCAAACTGTACAAAAGCGGGTTGCTGCGCGATGCCATCGAAAGCCATTTTTGGTTGATCGAAAACAGTGGACGCACACTCGATTCGGTTTATATCGAAATGAATATATCTATCGACCGCATGGTTGAAAATCTGGCTGCTGATGAGGAAAAACTTAATGAAATATGCGATTACCTGTTCCGTATTTTGGAGCAGCGCAGTCTTTTTGAAGCCTCGGAATATTTGGCGCTTAAATTACTGAACGAGACAGCCTGCACCCTTAATGACGACCTCGCAGCCCAATTAGAAAGCTACCGCGCCATGAAGAAGGGCAAAACCACGCCAGACTTTGCTTTAAGTGCCAATTGTCTTGCACCTGGTTATGATAAAACTAAAAAACCACAGAAGTTGTCAGAAATCGAATCAGAATACACCCTGGTGGTTTTTGGGGCAAGCTGGTGCCCCAAGTGCGGTGAGGAGCTAAATAAAATTGCCGGACTTTATTCAAACTGGAAAACCCAAGGCGTTGAAGTGCTTTTTGTTTCGCTTGATGAAGATCAACAAGCATTCAGTAATTTTGCTGGAATATTTCCTTTTATCAGCACTTGCGATTACCAAAAATGGGATAGTCCTGTAGTAAAAGACTATTATGTTTTTGCAACTCCTACCTTATACCTACTCAATGAAAAACGGGAAATAGTTTTGCGACCTAATTCAGTAGCTCAAATGGATTCATGGGTTGATTGGTATTTGGTACAAGGAAATAGATGATGATTGATTTATAATAGGATGTCATTTTTAAATATTGAGACCTGTCAAATTATTTTACTACAATTACTACACATGTTTTTTAAGTATATGTATATTTAGTATTGTATGGCTTGTTGGATGCCTTGTTTTTGTAGTGTTTTGTAGTAAAGTGTAGTAAATGTAGTAATTGTAGTAACCATTTTTAGGGGGTCGATTTTTTTTTCGTGGAAATAAAATAAAAAAATAAAATATTTTGATTTCAATATTGATATTAACGCGTCACTTTAAGGTGTAATATTGATAAATTTCAGCTGCGCAAAAAGCTTTTTTTTATTCATCAATCTTTAACTTTTCCATTCATTTGTCCTTGCAGTCCTATTGTTTGCTTCTCAGATATTTGGTTAGCATATACTATATAATATTCTTTTTTTTATAGGACTTTTTTTTTAACAAGACCTTGATAATTTTAAAGAAAAAAGTGTGCAAGTGTGCGCACACTTTGCACTCTTTTAATAATCAGCTTTTTAAGGGCGTACTATTTTTGCACTATTTCGCACACTTGCACTTTCAGTTTTGTAATTAACACATAAGCAGGATGTTAGCTCTTTAGGCGTGCTTTTGCACTCTTGCACAATCATTACCCCTGTCATTAGACAGGGGTGTGTTAATATATTTGCTGAGCTTCACAATTTTGGTAAATATAGTTGTAGTTCAATATATTCCTAAGTCTCTGGGAATACGGTTAACTAGCTTAATAGGCATGATTCGAACGTAAATCACCAGGTCTGAAATCTGGTGATTTGCTGAAAAAATACGAACAGCACAAAAAACTAAACACCGCTCATTTGCACCGCTAAAAGAGACCTTGCTGGAATAGCCTTAAAGTATCATCAATATTCTTTTCGCTCACATGCACATACTTCATTAGGACAATGAAATTTCAATGAATTTTGCAAAACAGCACACAACCAAAACCAGCCGTAACAAACTGTATAACAACAAAAAAGCGGTCTACTTTATGTAGACCGCTTTTGTTGTTGTGAACCTGGCGGGACTACAAGTAAAAAACAATAAATACTTCTATGTCAGTGTTTTAATGTGTTTGTTTTTGTTTAATTTCAATGATTGTACAATGAAAATCACTTATTCGGGTGCAAATGTGCATTTAATTACTACTTTTTATTCGGCTCGCTGGTATGTTGTCAGGCCTTGAATATCCTGTATAATATTGCCATTTGAGCTAAGTTTACTAAATCCACCATTTCTACCTTTAAGCTGATACCATCTCCAATGTCATAATATGAAAACTGGTTTTGGATAATGTGGAAACTTTCAATGTGCTAATGATTTCAAATATAGAAAAAAATGAGTGTTTTGTCTCAGTTTTCAGACTGAAAACACGTGTTATGGCCTAAATCTTAATAACTAAAAGTCGGTGAATATTTTTTAAAATAATTTTAAAGCCTGTTTTTTGCTTAAATGTTTGAATCATTGGTGTGTATGGGAATGTTTTCGCTTTGAAAACAAATGTTTTCATATTTTCATATTTTGTTTTCACTTTGAATACAATTGTTTTCATGTTTTCATATTTTGTTTTCACATTGTAAACAGGTTGAAAACTTTTATGAAACGAACATGAACTTTTTTAATCAAAAGTTCGCCAAAGGCAATGATTAACCCCGGATAGCCATCGGGGCATGTGAGAGCGAAGCGGTTCCATACGTTTTCAAATTTAGAATTAAGCTATGGAACAAATTATAAATTTTAAACGTATGAAAACACACTGCAATTACCAAACGACAATGTAATTTACAATAACAATTAAGACAAGACAAGCGCCTGGATAAATCGGTCGAAGTATATACCAACAACAAGAAGTTCATTACTTTTTAATGACGATTCTTAATTCTACACAAATATGATTAACTTGGCTTTGGCTTAATTTATATTCACAATTGATGATCATAATAACATTAAAAAAGTGGACAAAATAACGCATATAAACAAGTTGTAGGGCAGTTAATCGCTTCATGAAACGGTATCGGTTCATGAAATATTTTTTAAATTGACTGTTCTAACAACTTGAGAAATTTTCGAATTTGAAAGGGACTTGTTTATATATCCAAAATAGAGATATAGAAATACTTTTTTTTATCAGATAATACAGAAATAAACACAGGTAATTTTACACTATCGTTGTGGTTCATTTTGCCCCGTGATATCAAAGAGCAGTATTTGATTGAATATGTGAAATATTAATAAATGAAATTAAAAGAAAAATTGTATGATTTTAGTAGAAATCCGAAACATAGAAAAACTGAATAATTTTTGTGAAATATTCAAAGATGAAAGTGTTGTAAAGAGTGGACTTGAGGAGTTTAAGCAAGTAATTAGGTCAATCGTTTTTAATGGCGAAGATATACAACGCGAGGACGTTTTTTTTAACCAAAGCACAAAAAGAGAAAAAATACCATTCAAAGATTTTTTGAAAATGCCAGAGGTTATTTCTTTAATGAAAAATGTCAACAGGACAGACATAAAGCTAAAAGACATCGCCAATCAATTCTCAAATTCCATTGATGAAATATTATTAGACGGAGTTTCCATGGGTAAAATCTCACGAGAAAATCATGGCAGAAACCTTAAAGAAAAAATGGTTGCAAAAACTATAGATATTAAGGAATTAGAAAGTTCACATTCTTATTTAGCGAGTCGCCTAACAGATGAAATGAAAAATAAATTGATTGAGAATAATTCAGAATTTTACAAAAATATTAAGACTCTAGTGGGGGAATTATCGTCAATACTAAGTTAAAAAACGAAACCACTAAAAAGTTTAAATTTTATAGCGGATTCCGTGGTGTGTAAGGGTTATAGTGAGAAACAATTTGAAAGGCAACTGAAAAACTTATTTCAGAAAAGCTATCGAGACTTGACTAAGTTGATTTTTTTTTCAAACATGGCTTAGAAGTAACTTTTAGAAACAGTTTTGCTGAAAAGTTGGGAATCCTTTTTTATGAACAATAAACCGCCCTACAACAGCAAAATACCCGCAAGCCGGGGGTTTTAGCTTCGTTGGCAGGTAAGTAATAAATTTGAAAAGCAACTCTCGTAGGAAATTCATCGGGAAACTCCCGCCCTGCGTGTATTTGCGGAACGTTATGCCTCATTCTAAAAAGACAGTGCAATAGACAATAATTTATGGTAACGGACACATTAATAAAAAAATACACTCAATCATTTGATGACGTTCTAAGGGGTGAGTTGACCAATGACACCATATCATTGATAAGGAAATTTGACTCGCGTTACAAAATGCAGATTAACCAGCATTTCTCTTTAAAGCAGAAATATTTTCAATCAAAAAAATTCACAAAAAATCAAAGACTAATATCACACTTATTTTTAGAAATTAGTTCTGCTTGGTTTTGTTATGAAATATTGATTTTGATTTGTAAAGAATTTGATTTACAGAATAATATAATCCTACTCAAAGAAAAACAGAATAAAGGAAATGAATTTCGGGATAATTTTTTGAAAGCATCAGGCTTTAAGGTTCAGTCAAATGGAATTGTAAATAAATTTTACGACAAATCAATTTTAATCCTTGACAAGATTTCTAATAAAAGCATGAAAATATCACTTTTGTCTGACATACAAAACACACTTAATTCCTTAATTGCAAGCAATAAGAAATTAAAAAAACAAGATTACAATTCTTCTATTCAAGATTTCATAAACGAAGTCTCTGAAGTAGAGAGAATATATAAAGCAAATTTTAAAAAAGTACAAAAAAACAGAGAAGATTATATTTGTAAACACTTGGAATTTAAATATTTTATAGGGTTCTGTTATTCTTTAAGAAATCAATATGTCCATAATGGACTTACTTATAATCTGGTATCCAGTAATGATAAATTATATGTGCAAGCATTGCAAAACATTAATGACAGTTTGAATCATTTAGTCTTAACACTTGCTGTTGCTATATTCAAAACAATAAATAGAGTCAATTTAGAGAACCTATCATAGGTAGAAAAACAAATAACAACTAAAATTATAAAACAATGGGACTTTTTTCAAATTCTGAGACAACGAGTAAAAAGAACTCAATCATTCATGATATTGAAATGATTAACAAGGCGTTTAAAGATATTTCTTTATTAATTGACAGTAATGGAATGAATAACACAACAATCAACTCTATTAATTCAATTTTAAGTAACGTTGAAGCAAATATTACAAGAATGAGTAGCAACGTTCAAAGTATGTCTGATTCTGAATTAACAGGCTTTTATGTTACATGGGTGGATGGCCGAAGTATAGGAATAATGACTTGGATTGCTTCTTTTGGTACTTTTATGAATAAGATTTCTAGCGAAATGGAATCGTATATAAAATAAAATATTGTTGTTAAGTTTAGAAATATAAACTAAAAATTATGGGATTTTTTGATTTAGTAAACATTAGGGCAATAAATGGAAAATTAAAAGACATTATGCCAGTAGTTGAAGCCAATTTATCAAGGTTGCATAAATACTATGATGACAACTTTAAGGTAACAAAAAAACAAAAGCATGTTTTATTAAGTCTTGATGAACCTGAAGAAATAGTTATTACAACACAAGAACATATTAATGAGTTCTTAAGACTCAAAAAAGAGTTCGAAAAAGAGTTCGAGAGTGTTCGATTAATTGTTGAAAAAATTAAACCTGCAACAGTTTTCGGTGATGACAGTTCATATGTGTACTGGAATAATAAACTAGTTAGCATTAGCTGGGGTTATGACATGTTTATTAAGATATTAAATCATAGAAAAATATACATAAAATCATAATATGTGGTGGAATAAAATAATTGACTGGTTTACAGAAGCAAGCGAACGAAAACGTTGTATTGATGATTTTAATAGAGCTGCAAAAGACGCTTTTATTGCAAATGTAGCTCCTGTTTATTTAAAATCAGAAATTTCAAGAGGTAATCGGAATTATAAACATTCGATGTCAAATTTCTTTTTATCAGGTTTTAAAATAAAAACTCTTTCAGGAAGACCATTATCTTATAGTGAGGTAGAATCAATTGGTTTGGCAATTCATACGAATCAAGAACTAATGAGAAAGCTTGCGACTTTGGGCTTTGACACTTTGGAGATATGCGACACAAGCGGTTCTAAAGTAAAAGACTGGCAGTTAACTGAAATAATGCAGATTAGAAATTGGTAATATGGGAATTAAAAGATTCTTCACCTCAAAAAAAAGTAAATCAAAGCCAAAGGCTGAAAATAGGGAAATGACAAATGTTGTAAATAGTATGTTTTTATGTACACCAATTTATGATAAACTAAAAGTAAAATGTCACCCTGATAGATTTATTGATGAAAAGCAGAAAATTATTGCTCAAGATTTATTTCAAGAGCTTCAAGAAAACAAATATAATTATGAGAAACTACTTGAAATTGAATTACAAGTAAATAGGTTTGAATCTACAATTCAAAAATGAACATTAAAATGATAAAAACCATTTCACTTTCTTTAATAGTTTTATCCCTTATTTTGATTTCGTGTCAAAATAAAAAAGCTCCAATAGCTAAAATTTCAGAAGAAAAGGCTCACGATGAACAGATGGAGAAAATTACAGAATTATATAATTCTGGGCAGTATGCTGAGTTTATTAAGCTCGCAGAAATTGAATTAAATAAATCTGAGAATAATTACAATTTGTACCTTGGTTTATCACATGCATACGGTAGTTTAGGAATTTATGATAAAGCATTCTATTATGCTGAAAAACTTTTGGAAAAAGAACCTTCAAATTATTATGCATTATTTGCAATTGCGAACTATCATTTCATGCTTGAAGAATTAGATTCAGCCGAAATTTATTTCAATAAAGTATTGGAAATAACACCTACTTATGCCAGAGTCAATCTAAATCTTGCCTTACTCTACGAAATACAAGGCAAAAAAAACAAAGCAGTGAAAAATTACTTGATAGCCATAGAATTGTTTAAAGAGAATAACTTTATTGAAGAGGTCATTCAATATTCCAAACAAGTTCTAATTTTAGACCCAAATAACAAAATAGCTAAAGAAAATCTTGAATCTCCGTATTTTTAGAATGATAAGCGAGTAAATTTAGAAATAAATGATTTTAAAGACACATAAAAAGCACGAACGCACAACAGTAAAATATAATTAATTGCGGTTTCGGTGCTGATAACCCGTAGGGTTGAATATGAATCACCCCTGATGAAATCGTGGGTAACAACATCAACAAATAGCAACCAACAACCTGTAACCACTCATAATTTGTTTTATTCAACAATAATTTTTAGCTTAGTATACTGAATATAAACAAAAAACGCCAGTGCCCCATAAACCCACCATAACACTTCAGCCCAATGTTCACAGCAATGAACCCATCGCTTTATTGCAGTTTACCTACATAAGATATAAAACAACACATAAACGGAATAAACACAATTGTTTTTACACAAACGTTGTGCTTAATTAAACAGCCGTCATAAGATAATATAAACACTAATAATCGATCTAATAATGACCCTTAAAACATTAAAAATGAAACTTGATATTACAGATATTAATAATGCCTTTTCTCCCACCCATGAGATTGGTGATCCCCATAAATTTATTGGAAGATATGAAGAAATTGAATCTTTGATATTAGGACTATCTACAGAAGGTTCTTTTATCTCTATTTTTGGTCTAAGGGGCATCGGAAAATCATCTATCGCACGGCAAATAAAGCTAATAGCAGAAGGTGATACAATTCTTCCACGTGGATTAGGATTAGATTATTTAATTCCAAAAAAAGGATTTAACTATATGGTTCACCTAGTATCCTGTGACTCTTTTATAACAGATGTTACATCTCTCATAAAAAGAATTCTGTTAGGAGATGATAAAAATCAATCTATATTTTATCACAATAAGAATGGAGACAAAAGAGTTGTAGCATACAAGGAAAAAGAAAAAGCAAGTATTGGTGCAAATTTATATGCAATAAAAGGTGGTGTTGAAGGTGAAGACGAAACAACATACGAAATAAGGCTTACCGATGATTTAATTCAAGAATTTAAACAAGCGTTAGCTACTACACAAAAAGACAATCAGGATAGAATAGGTATATTTATCTTAATTGACGAATTTGACATACTTAAAAATAAAGAGGGATTTGCGTCATTAGTAAAAACATGCTCCTCAAAATTTGTGAAATTTGGAATAGTTGGAATTGGAGAAAGTACAGAAGATCTAATTGAAGATCATGCATCTGTTGGTAGACAAATTAATAGTGTTCTTGTAAAGCCAATGCAGGATAAAGAATTAAGACAGATAATTGAGTCAGCAGTTAATACTTTGAAGAAAAAAATAAAATTTGAGGATTCAGTTATAACTGATATAATAAAACAAGCAGAAGGCTTTCCGTATTTTGTACATTTATTGGGTAAAGAGTCACTTCTTCTTGCATTTAAACGAAAACTTGATTGTGTATGCCCCTCAATATATCACGAAATAATAGATAATTTGATTAAAGGTAAAATTCAGCTGACACAAGAATTTAGGTATGTAGAAGCTTGTCGTACGTCAGCTGAAAGAGAGTTCTTGCTGAAACTTTTCGCTGATTCAGAAAATAATATAATCCTAATAGAAGATATATATAAAAGTGCAAGAGAGTTTGGCATTGAAGAACCATCCAAATACATGAAGGAGTTAATCGATTCAAAAAATATTACTCCAATATTAATCAAATCGAGAGATGGAAGAAATGTTCGGTTTGCTGATCCTATACTAAAAATATATGTTAAGAAAAGAGAATATATTCATGACAAATATAAATAACTAAGCCCAACATTTTGCATATTCCATAAGGGGTTCAGTGGTATGCCAGCGGCGGTAAGCCGCTCGTTATCTCGTCCGTACCCGGACAGATAATCTCACGCAAACCCTTACGTAACATGCATTTTTTCGTGTACGCTAAGAGAAAAAGGCCATTTGTAGGGTAACTTTTTCGTAAGCCAAAAGCATTGGGATTCGGGCAAATTGCTCGATGAAATCTGCTTCTGATTTCCAGCAGGTGCAAGTC
>JAQICB010000022.1 GCA_027858745.1 Bacteroidales bacterium | reverse complement strand
CCAAAAATTCGAGCCTCCAAACAAATATTACTAATGGAAACATTTATTTTAACAGTGGGTTCGAAAACGCTTGGTCAACAAATACACCACCAACAAGACTTGTTGCCGATACGGTATTTATTTCCACTGAACTCAAAGGTGAAGGAAGCACCGACCTCTATATTGAAGCAAATGTTGTTCAACAAAATAATGTTGCAATTAATCAAAACTCGGACGGAAACATTTATATAAAAAATGATTTTGATAGTAACAGCTACGAAACTGATTTTAATAACACCAATGCGACACTCAAAATAGAAGGAGACAGCCAATTCGACAACATTACGGGGCATCTAAACTCAAGTGCCAGCCTAATAACACTTGGAGACTCATATATGGGTGGTTCCGGAACATTTGGTGCAAATGACGGTCCTATTTACGTTGGTGGATTTTTAACTATTGAAGAAATACAGATAAGCTTCCAAGGAAGTGCATACGGGTATATTGGTAATACCGCGACATCAACAGACTATATTGATGCTGGTATTTATGATGGAAATTACGACGGTTCCACAGCAATCGGTGGCACCGGTAATCACCTTCGTAATACAGACAACGACCCGGATTTAATTGAAGAAGGTGTATATCATTCTCAAGCAGGTGGACAAATAACAGCCGCTTCCATGATTAAAAGCATTGATGTTGCCGAAGCTGATGGACTTGATGTTCAACCCGAAACATGGCTTCCGATTACCTTAATTGAATTCTATGCAGAAAAAAGTGATTACAATTATATTACCCTCTATTGGACAACTGAATCAGAAAAAAACAATGAATATTTCACAGTTTACCGTTCAAATAACGGTGTAGACTTTACACCGATTGCAGAAATTACCGGAGCTGGAAACAGTAACCAGAACATTAAATATTCATATCTTGATGCTAGTTATTATACCGGCATATCATATTATCGTTTATCACAAACAGATTATGACGGAACCAGCACTTTTTCAAAAATAATAGCTATTTACAATTGTGCGGAAAACGTAACCTACAAATTTATTGATAATACAGTTGACGTTACATTTAACGACCTTCAAACACGGTATCATGTTATGATTACAAGTATCGACGGAAGAATTATCTATTCTAAGGGTTTTTATAATACCGAACAAACAACTATTCAATTGCCTGATGAGACGGGAATATTCATTATCTCCACATTGAGCAAACACGGTATAATAGACCAGAAATTTATACGGTAAGTCATACTGCAAAGCCGAATTTAATTATTTTTATTTGTTCATCCAATTTAGAATAGTGAAAATTTATTGGATGTCCCCGCACGGAACTCACGTTAACATACCGAACAGAAGATGTAACACGCACATTATCAAATAGCATATGGCGTTTCTTGATACACATAGAAATTAAGCCAATTACTGAAAAGCAAATTTCCATGAGCTTTCCACACATTGTTGGGGGCTTGATTTGGATCGTTTTGCGGAAAATAATTTTTAGGAATATCAACATGCACGTCTTTCTTTTTATCACGCTCATATTCATCACGAAGTGTAATGGGGTCATACTCAGAATGCCCGGTAACAAAAACATGCTTTTTATTTTTAGTAGCAAGCAAATATAAACCAGCCTCATCTGATTCGCTAATAATTTCCAAATCCTTATGCTTTTTCACATCAGCACTTCGGGTATATGTATATCGAGAATGAGGAGCATAAAACACATCATCGAAACCACGAACTAATTCATTTTTTTTGTTGTAGACTTTATGGGGAAACACACCAAATAATTTATGTGGCAATTCATACTTTTGAATTCCATAATAATAATACAGAGCGGCTTGAGCACCCCAGCAAATATGAAAGGTTGACGTTACATGCTTATCTGCCCAATCATAAATTTGTGTTAGTTCTTTCCAATACAACACATCATGAAAATCGAGAAGTTCTATTGGTGCTCCCGTTATTATCAATCCATCTAAATAAGAATGCTCTACATCAGCAAAAGACTTATAAAAAGAATCTAAATGCTTACGCGAGGTGTGTTTGGGTGTATGAGATTGGGTATTTAGCAACACTATCTCTATCTGCAAAGGAGTATTAGAAAGCATTCTAATAAGATGCGTTTCTGTTTTTTCTTTCAATGGCATTAAATTCAAAATTCCTATTTTAATAGGACGAATATCTTGTTTCAACGCACGACTTTCGTGCATTACAAAAACATTCTCTTTTTTTAAGACCTCCGAAGCAGGTAATGTATCCGGTATATTTACAGGCATAATTTACATTTATTTTATAATCTTAGACGATTCAGACTCCTAAAACTATACATTTTTGAATGTGCAAATGTACTATCAAGTCACATGAAAGGCAAATAAACACAAAAAAATTATTCTGAAGAAATAAATTTTTCTAAGGAAAATGACTCATGCAAAGCTATACCTTTTTCGGTTTCGTGTAACGAACAACATTCTACCTGGATATCATGTTCAAAAAATAGAGTCATATTATTCTCTTCTGCTTCACGCAAAAAAGCTTCAGTTTCCTGAATAGTAAGCAAGGGGTAGATATCATACCCGCATACATACGATAATGGAATATGTGCAGCAGTTGGTATTAAATCTGCAGTATATACCAATGTTTTATCATGACACTGAATATACGGAATAATTTGTCCGGCAGTATGCCCATCGAACAAACGAAGAACAACACCCGGAATTAATTCGATATCTTCATCAACTAATTGCAAATTATCACTTGCTGCAATTGTTTCAATATTATCTTTCAAAAAAGAAGGTCGTTCACGCACATTTGGATTCAAAGCAGCATCCCATTGATCTTCACTTACAATAATAGACGCATTCTTAAACGTACACTCACAGGTATTATCGGGCAATTTAGTTATTGCGCCACCACAATGATCAAAATGCAAATGCGTCAAGACAACATCAGTAATATCATCAGGCAAAAAACCATGTGAAGCTAAAGAATCAATGAGAGTATCAGAACCATTTGGATAATAATACTTGCGCAAAGCTTCCGGCATAGTATTTCCCATACCGGCATCAATTAAAATAGTTCGGTCGCACGAACAAATTAAAAGAGACCTCATTGCAAGATTACATAAATTTTGTTCGTTAGCCGGATATTTTTTTTGCCACATTGTTTTTGGCACCACACCAAAAAGTGCTCCACCATCTAACATAAAATTTCCCGTTTCAATAGAATATAGTTTCATTTTTTATACTTTTGTAAACAAATATATGTATATTTCAGATGATACAAATAAGATAAACAAGGAATATGATACAAAATATTCATTTTATAGCAATTGGCGGCAAGTCGATGCACAATTTAGCGATAACGCTCAAAAACAACGGTTATACAATTAGCGGGAGCGACGCAGAGATTTTCGACCCATCACATTCGGCACTCATAAAACATGGTTTGTTGCCCGAACGTTTGGGATGGTTTCCTGAGCGCATTCATACAAATATTGATGCCATAATTGTTGGTGGGCATATAAGTAAAAAAAATCCGGAACTTTTAGAAGCACAAAAATTAGGGTTAAAATTATATTCATACCCTGAATTTATCTATGAATTTTCCAAAAACAAAAAACGAGTTGTAATTGCAGGTAGCCATGGAAAAAACACAATTGCCGCTATGGTAATGCATGTGTTACATTTTTATGATATTGAATTCGATTATCTCATAAGTGCTCCGGTATATGGACAAGAAGAAACAATTAAGTTAAGCAAACATGCTAAAATAATTATAATAGAAGGTGACGAAGACATTACCTCAACAATTGATAATCGCTCAAAATTTGAACATTACAAACCCGACATTGCTCTTCTGAATGGAATAAAATGGTCGTACGTTGAATCATTCCCCACATATAAGGAGTATGTTTCTCAATTTAAAAAATATATTAATTCAATAAAATCGGGAGGGAAACTCATTTATTCAGAAAAAGATGAAATTGTAAATGAGATAATAACTGAAACCTCAAAGAAAATAGATAAAATTCCATACTCGTATCACCCTTACGAAGTTTTTAACAATGCTACATTTTTAAAAATCCTAGGAGGCAGACTGCCAATATATATTTTTGGAAAACACAATATGCTCAATATTTCGGGTGGCATAAAAATTTGTCAATTCCTCAAAATTTCCGAAGAAAAATTCTATCGTGCAATTCGTTCATTTACCGGAACAAGTAAACATTTACAACTAATCGGGAAAAACAAAAGCATAAATATTTATTTAGATTACGCCTACTCTCCTACCAAGCTTAATGCAACGATTAAAGCCATTCGAGAACAATACGAAAACCGGGAGTTAGTTGTGTGCCTCGAATTGAACAGCATTCATACTTTTAATGCATCCTTTCTCAAGCAATATAATGGAAGCATGAATCTGGCAGATGAAAAAATTATATATTTTAATCCCGGGCTAATAAAACAACAAGACGGTATAGATATTACCGAAGAAGATATAAAACAAGCCTTTGGAAGCACATTAATAAAAGTGTATTCGAGTATTGAGGATATAAAATCAGAACTTTTTATGATAAAATGGAACAAGAAAAATTTATTGCTTATGCGAAGTGGTGAATCACAGGGTACTACCGACTTAAACTTTGCGGAAATCTCGAAAAAAATATCCGATTTAAGTGTTTGATTTTATTAGGATTACAAAAAAATCTGTTTTTTTATTAAAAATTCATTCAAAAATCATTGTATACAAAAAAATCTCAATTATATTTGCAGCCGTTAAACAAAACAATTCCGGCCCGTTCGTCTAGTGGTTAGGACGCCAGGTTTTCATCCTGGTAGCAGGGGTTCAATTCCCCTACGGGCTACTAAATTAATAAAAAAGAATTATGGCAAATCATAAATCATCTATTAAACGAATTCGTCAAAGCGAAAAAAAACAAGGTCACAATAAATATTTTGCGAAAACAACTCGTAACGCAATTAAAAAATTAAAATCAACAACAGAACAAAAAGAAGCGAGTGAGTTACTTCCTTCAGTTACTGCTATGGTTGATAAATTAGCAAAAAAGAATATTATTCATAAAAATAAAGCTACACATCTCAAGTCTCAAATGACTAAGCATGTAAATGCTTTAGCATAAAGAAAAATATTTTTTTTCAAAAAAAATTAAAAAACCTCTGAATTTTTTCAGAGGTTTTTTTGTGCCTCTTTGTCAAATTATGTATGAGAAGATGTTTTGAAATTGGAAATTTCAAGAATAAAACATTAGCAACATCATAAAAAAAAATGCTCTAACTAATTGCATTTTTCATTGATAATGTAAACTTTCAAAATATATTTGGACGATAAATGAAAACACAATATTAAAAAATTAAAAAAAATGACAGATCCTCAAGCAACTCAATTAAACGACATTATTAGCAAAGAGAATCAGCTGGTTTTGAATATGCTTTCCGAAAGAGGGAAAAATATTTATTTCCCTAAATTAGGAATTTTATCTCAATCTGCTCAAGCTAAGGGAAAAGAAATAAACGCAACAATTGGTCAAGCCATGGCTGATGACGGAAAACCAATGCATCTTGAAGGATTTGATTCATTAACAAACATGAGTATAGGCGACATCTATCCATATGCTCCAAGTTACGGAAAACCGGAACTTCGTGCTAAATGGAAAGAATTTATATACGAAAAAAACCCATCATTAGGCTCACACCCTATCAGTTTACCTATTGCAACAAACGGATTAACTCACGCAATAAGCATGGCAGGATATATGTTTGCTGATGAACATGATGAAATAATAATGCCTGATTTGTATTGGGAAAATTACGATTTAATTTTCGACAATACATATAATGCCACAATAAAAACCTTTCCTCTTTTTGCTGACAATCAATTTAATATTGATGGCTTCACAAAGGCATTACAAAATGCAAAAGGAACGAAAAAAATTCTTTTACTCAATTTCCCAAATAATCCAACAGGATATACACCAAGTCCGGAAGAGATAGATGCCATAAAAAAAGCAATTTTAGCAGAAGCAGAAGCAGGCAATACAGTAACAGTATTAATTGACGATGCCTATTTTGGTCTCGTGTATAAAAAAGGTATTTTCACCGAATCAATTTTCACCCAATTAGCTAATCTGCACGAACGAGTATTAGCAGTTAAAATTGATGGTCCTACAAAAGAAGATTACGTATGGGGATTCCGTGTTGGTTTTATGACATATGGTATAAAAAATGGTTCGCCAAAACTGTATGAAACTCTCGAAGCAAAAACAGCAGGTGCTGTTCGGGGCAATATATCAAACATTAGTAATTTATCTCAATCTTTATTATATACAATATATCAATCTAAAGAATATAACTCGTACAAACAAGATAAATATTCAATTCTTGAATCACGGTTTGCCGAATTGGAACAGGTACTCAACGAATACGGAGACAATCAACACTTTACTCCACTCCCATACAATTCAGGATATTTTATGTGTATAAAATTGCATGGCGGTCTACAAGGTGAAGAAATTCGTCAACTACTGCTTGAAAAATATTCTACCGGCGTAATTGTTTTTGGCGATGTAATTCGCTTAGCATTTTCTGCTGTTCCGAAACAGTCAATCAGAAAAATGGTTGAAAATATTATTGTGGCATGTAAAGAATTAGCACAATAACTGAAACAAAAATATTCTCACACTCTATACCTGAGTTCAACGTAATTTTTCGAGTTCCATCTCATCTAAAGTAGACATTCCATTCCAAGGTTCTATAATAGAGACGCAATTAATTGCGTCTCTATTCATTTTAAACCATATATATATTGTGCGGAAATTTTTACACATCCTGATTTCAAAAACTTCGAAATATTTTTCATAACACCCGCTCTTACTAAAAAAATCACAAACGCTCTCATCTCAACCGCACCGCGAACTCTACAAGTTAAAAATTTATATCGAACTATCTTCATATTAACACCTTATCAAAGCCCTCCTTTCTTTTCATAAATGAGGTGTAAGCATTATTTATAATTGACTACTAAAACAAAAAAACGTATAACTTTTTTTTACTTCACAAAAATGTATAATTTTGTATGGCAAGTAAGAAAAGCATATACTTTTTTTGACTAAAATTAATAATTATGGCACGCTCAAAAGGATTTGTAGAATTTGACGTTGATAAATGTAAAGGGTGTGAACTATGTGTGAATGCATGTCCGTTTCATGTGCTCGAAATGTCTCCCCAAGTTAACAATAAAGGATATCATTTTAGTCATATGATAAATTATGATAAATGTACAGGTTGCGAAAGCTGTGCAATGGTATGTCCGGACGTAGTTATTACAGTATATAAATTAATATGATTATCCGTATATTAACCTAATTTTATTATCTTTGCAAAAAAACATATATTATGAATCTAATAGAATTTATAACACAATACCCGGACGAAGAAAGCTGTAAGCAAAAATTC
>JAQICB010000017.1 GCA_027858745.1 Bacteroidales bacterium | reverse complement strand
TCACTACAATCGAGATTTCAAAAACACTAGGTCTGATTATCAGGTATTTGAAATTTTTAAAGGTGAATTTCAGGCCAATTTATATTGTTTTTTGCTTTTTCCCTTACAAGTTGGGTTAAGCAAAAACAATGAATGTTATTGAGATAATACCAAATTATGTAAATAATCAAGTGCTATTTCTAGACCTTCCGAACGAAAAAAAAATTGAATTCCGGTTGTTATAACCTGAGTTCGACGTAATTTTTCGAGTTCAGATTAGCTCCGCTGAGCTCGTCCTTTGTTCTCGGTTGATATAAAAAGCTGTTTATAAGCGTTCTGAACCTAAAAAATTATATCGAACTCAGGTTTATAGTTTGATAAAAAAATATTTTCGAAGTCGTTTTTTATTTTTTAATAGAATAATGTGAGCATTTTTTATATTTTTGCTAAATTATAAAAAATTAAATAATCATATGGCAGATAATTTAGTGATAGTTGAGTCTCCTGCAAAAGCTAAAACAATTGAAAAGTTTTTAGGGAAAGATTTTGTTGTAAAATCAAGTTTTGGTCATGTGAGAGATCTTTCAAAAAAAGGTTTAGGAATTGACCTTGAGCATGATTTTCAACCGGACTACATTGTTTCGACGGATAAGAAAAAAGTCGTAACAGAGTTAAAAAAACACATCAAAAATTCAAAGACAGTGTGGCTTGCTTCCGATGAAGATCGTGAGGGAGAGGCTATTGCTTGGCATTTGTATGAAGTGCTCGGCTTGAAAAAAGTAGATACAAAACGAATAGTATTTCACGAAATAACAAAGGATGCAATTGTTCATGCAATTGATTCACCACGAGGAATTGATATGGCTTTGGTTGATGCTCAACAAGCACGACGAATTTTGGATAGACTTGTTGGTTTTGAATTATCGCCGGTCTTGTGGAAAAAAGTTAAACCCTCATTATCTGCCGGAAGGGTGCAGTCTGTTTCGGTGAGAATTATTGTTGAACGTGAACGTGAAATATTAAACTTTAATCCGCAATCTTCATTTCGTATTCTTGCGTATTTTAATGTGGCAAACGAAAGCCAAAAATCGGTCTTAGAAGCAGAGCTTAACCATCGGTTTAAATCTAAAAAAGAAGCTGAAGAATTTTTACTCAAATGTAAAGATTTTGATTTTATTGTTAAATCAATAGAAAAAAAACCTGCGAAAAGAACGCCGGCAGCACCTTTCACAACGTCAACATTACAACAAGAAGCTAGTAGGAAATTGCATTTTTCTGTTTCGAAAACAATGTCCGTGGCACAACAATTATATGAGTCCGGACATATTACCTATATGCGTACCGATTCGGTAAATTTATCTAATCAAGCTGTGCAATCAACAAAAAATTGTATTGTAAAGGAGTTTGGTGAAAAATATTCAAAAGTTCGTAAATATAGTTCAAAAATAAAAGGAGCTCAGGAGGCTCACGAGGCAATTCGACCAACATATGTTGAAAATGAAACAGTTTCGTCAAATTCCGATCAACAACGTTTGTACGAGTTGATTAGAAAGCGAACTATTGCTTCTCAAATGGCTGATGCTCAAATAGAAAAAACAATTTTAGCTATTGCCTCTCCCAATACTTCATATGAATTTCAAGCCAAAGGTGAAATTATTACTTTTGATGGTTTTTTAAAAGTGTATACAGAATCACGTGATGATGATTTTGAAGAGGAACAAAAATCAATTCTTCCACCGGTGCAAAAAAATGATTCTTTGCAAATAGATAAAATTGTTGCAGCCGAAAAATTTTCACAACATCCACCTCGCTACACCGAAGCAAGTTTAGTTCGCAAGCTCGAAGAGTTGGGTATTGGGCGACCATCTACGTATGCACCTACAATTTCCACCATTCAAAAACGCGGGTACGTTGTCAAAGATGACAGACCCGGTAAAAAAAGAACAGCAGCATTTTTAAGCCTTCAAAATAATTCGATAAAAGATTCAGATGTAACTGAAAATTTTGGTGCTGAAAAATCCAAACTTTTCCCTACTGATATCGGAATGGTTGTTACAGATTTTTTAGTTAAACATTTTGATGAAATATTGGATTATAATTTCACTGCCAGTGTGGAAGAACAATTTGATAAAATTGCGGAGGGGAACGTAGATTGGCAAAAAATGATTCGCAGTTTTTATTCATCATTTCATCCCACGGTAGAAAAAACACTTGAACATTCCGAACGAGGTGATGGTGAAAGAATTCTTGGAAATGATCCGGAATCGGGAAAACAAATTTCAGTAAGAATCGGGAAATTTGGACCGATGGTTCAAATGGGAGATTCTGAATCTGAAGAAAAACCTGTATATGCAAGTCTGCCGCAAGGTCAGTTAATTGAAACAATTACACTTGATGAAGCTGCGGAGATTATTAAACATGGTAACGAAGGGCGTTTGTTAGGACAAGATGCCAAAACAGGAAAAAATATTTATGCAAAAGTCGGTCGTTTCGGTCCTTTTGTGCAATTAGGAACATCCGATGATAAAGAGAAACGGTATGTAAGTTTGTTAAAAGGTCAAACACCCGAATCAATAACCTTAGATCAAGCTCAATTTCTACTTCAACTTCCTCGAACACTTGGTGAATTTGAAGGGAAAAATGTTGTTGCAAATATTGGTCGTTTTGGTCCGTATGTGATGCATAATTCTAAGTTTGTTTCCTTACAAAAAAAGGATCCTTCAGCTTTTGAAATTACACTTGAAGACGCAATAGAGAAAATTAAGCAAAAAAGAGAAACAGAAAAAAAACGTCACATAAAGAGTTTTGATAAAGACCCAAAAATTAAAGTTGTCTTGGATAGATGGGGACATCCTACTGTTTTTTATAAACGGAAATATCACAGAATTGCCAAAAATATAGATCCGGCAAAATTGTCATTAGAAGATTGTTATAAAATTGCCGGAGCAAAAAAATAAAATCTATGACTTTATCTGATTGTCTAACAAACGTTCATGACTATAAGATAAGTGAGCGGGATTCGTTTGAAAATCAAATTATCAATTTTACGTCCTTGAGTCAACTCAATGAATGTGATGTTTTTTTGCTTGGAAATACTGAAGACAGATTGGCTGAACAACGACTTTTCTCAGAAGCTTCTCAGGCAATTCGGACTCGGTTTCAACATTTAACTTCCGTTGACAAAACGATTACAATTCTCGATTTAGGTGATATTGTACGAGGGAAAACATATCAAGATACACGTATTGCAATTCATGTTATCATGTCTGCATTGTTGCCATACGATAAACCAATTGTTGTGTTCGGTGGTTCGCACGATGTTTTTGTAGATTTAGCTCAAGATATTCTCGCACAACAAACGTTTCCGTCGGTTTCTGTTTTTGATGCCACAATAGATTATGATACCGATTGTTCTATTAGGCATAATCATAATTTTTTATCCTCTTTTTGTAATTTTGATTCTCAGGTACGAATAAATCATTTGGCACATCAAAGCTATCTGACAAGTAAAATTTCTTTGAAATGGATGGACGAACATTATTTTTCACATTATCGCTTAGCCGAACTCAAAAATATTCTTGATGTGGAACCTGTAATACGAGACTCTCATTGTGTGAGTTTTGATATGTCAGCGGTGCGTTTTTGCGATTCACCGGCATCGGTTTTATGCTTACCCGCAGGAGTAACAGCGCACCAGGCATGTGAGATAGGATGGATGACCGGATTGTCAGATAACACTAAATTATTTTTTTTGTCAGAATATACTTTTGAAAATGATATAAAAAATGTCTCTGCAATGCTCGCTGCACAAATAATGTGGCATATTATAGATGGTGTATCTCAAAGAAAAGGAGATAGTATTTGCGAAGAGAATCTTGATGGGTTTGCCCGGTATTATATTAAAAGTGAGTACTTAAATCAAGATTTAGTGTTTTATCAAAGTAAACGAACGCACAAAATGTGGGTGGAAATTCCGACAGGAACACATGCAAAAAGATATTTACCTTGTTCAAGCAAAGAATATGAAAATGCCTTACAAAATGAGATTCTTGAAGAATGGTTTAATGAATTTAATAGACTTTATAAGACAATATAATAGTGTTTTTTTGCGTACCAAGAAATAAAAAATAGAACGTATTGCTTTACTTGTTTTTTTTTATTTTATTTACATATTATTTGATAATAGAAAAAGAAAAAAGAAAAACCGTGATTAACAGTAAATTAACAATCTTTTTTATAATTACAACATGTGTTACAATGACTGTTGGTACTGTTTTTTCGCAGCAATCGCCGGGAAGCACCTTACATAATTACCATCAAAATTCTTTTAATCCTGCCGAAACAGCAATGAATGGTATAGGCGACGTGAGTTTAATTGTTCGTGAACAATATATGAATTTTGCTGATAATGCAGGACCGAGTGTTTTGTGGTTCAATTCAACATTACCAATACCCTCTATTAAAAGTGGGGTAGGTCTTGCCGTCAGAAATCAGACGCAAGGTTTTGAGAATAGATTAGATTTTAAATTAAATTACTCTTATCATTTACAATTATCGAATGGTATGTTGTCTATGGGTTTAGGTTTTGGAGGTTCAAGTATTGGGTGGGATATTAAAAACCCCGTTTATCCCGATGGTGATTCCGATACCTACATTGATACCAAAATATCAAATCAAGAGAATTTTTTGAACCTTTTGTTAGATTTTGGCGTATACTATAAAATGAGGAATTTATATACTGGATTTTCAATTACAGAAATGAATGAACCGGAACTTACATATGAAACAGGTGAGAGTGCTTTTTACACAAGGCATTATTGGCTAACAGCCGGATATGATTATATCACATCAAATCCGCTTTTTACGATTCACCCATCTATGTTGATTAAGTCTACGGTTCTTAATACGCAAATGACGGTTGATGTAACTACTATATATAATAGAATGATTGTTGGAGGAGTTTCATATACATCAAATAATGATGTGTCTTTAATTTTAGGAGTAAAATTTGGTGAAGGAAGAAAATTTGAGGGTATGAGAGCATTTTTTTCTTATGATATAATCACCTCAAAAATTAAGACTCAATCGTCTGGAAATGTTGAGTTTATGGTGGGTTACAGCTTCGATTTGTCGGTAGATAAAATAAATAATTCGTATAAAAGTGTAAGATTTTTATAGATTTTTTAATAAATGTTATTAAATTGCAAAATATTTTAAAAAAAGTGCATATGAAAAAGTTATTGTTTTTTAGCTTGATTCTAGTTTTTTTAAGTAGTTGTTCTGATTATCAGACTGGCGAGTTGTCAGGTTCTTCAAATCGTCCTATGTGGCAAGCTGAAGTTCCATTTGGTATGTTATATATGCCATTGGGTAGTTTGAACATCGGTCCAAGTGATCAAGATATTCCTTGGGCAATGACAGCTAGAAATCGATCAGTTTCTCTCCAAGCTTTTTGGATGGATGAAACTGAAATCACCAACAATGAATACAGACAATTCGTTGAATGGGTACGTGACTCTTTGGCGTATGTTAAATTACGTGATGAGGGTGGTATTGAACGTTTTTATGTTATGATTGATCAGTTCGGCGAAGATATTCCTGAAGAAGATCAATATATCGATTGGAGTCAACCAATTGATTGGACAGACATGGAAAATAAAGAGTATCTAAATGCCATGTTTTTACAAGGCGATGAGAGATTCTACAAAAAACGTGAATTGGATGTTCGTCAGTTAAATTATGTTTTTTATTGGATGGATTTAAAACAAGCCGCTGTTAAAAGCAAAATTGATGGAAAAGAACGCCGTGCATATAATTATGAAACTGGTGAGTATACTGGCGAAGTTTTAACCTATGAAAATTCTCGTGAGCCTATTTCAGACAGATCATCTTATATTATTAAAGAGGAAGTGAATGTGTATCCTGATACATTATGTTGGATTAGTGATTTTACGTATTCGTATAACGATCCAATGGCTTCAATGTATTTTTGGCATCCTGCATATGATCACTATCCATTAGTTGGTGTTTCATGGAAACAGGCAGTGGCTTTCAACACATGGAGGACTCAATTGAAAAATGGATTTTTACGATCTATGAACAGAGTTGTTGTAAACGATTACCGATTGCCAACAGAATTAGAGTGGGAATATGCTTCTCGCGGTGGCTTAAGTTCATCACCATATCCATGGGGTGGTAATTATACTCGTAACTACCTAGGTTGTTTCATTGCGAATTTTAAACCATTACGTGGTAATTACACTGATGATGGCGGTATGCATACTGTTATTGTTGCTCACTATGAGCCTAACGAATGGGGATTGTATGATATGGCTGGTAATGTTGCCGAATGGACAAAAACAGCCTTTGAAGAATCATCATATGGTTTTACCGGTGATGCTAATACAGAGAATTATTACCGAGCATTAGATGATGATCCTATAGTACAAAAACGAAAAGCCGTACGTGGAGGTTCTTGGAAAGATGTTGCGTATTATCTTCAAAATGGAACCCGCACATATGAATATCAAGATTCAGCAAAAAGTTTTATCGGATTTAGAAGTGTTCGCACGTATCTTGGACGAAGCTTTACAACTGATGGTGTTCAAGGTGATTCCCAAGTGTATTAAAATCATTTTATGAAATTTATTTTTTTGTTATTATAAAATTTTTATTCATTAATTATTAAATTATTATAGTATGAGTATTTCAGAATTAGCTGAATCGGAAGGTTATAAAAAGTTTATGGCCAAGTTATATGGTATTGGAGCATCAATCGTTTTGGTTGGTGCGTTGTTTAAAATTCAACACTATCCAGGTGCAAGTTTGATGCTTATTATAGGTCTAACGACTGAGGCCTGTATTTTTTTCTTTTCTGCTTTTGAACCCTTACATGAGGAGTTAGATTGGACTCTTGTATATCCTGAATTAGCAGCAATTGATGATGACGAAATTGAAGAATCTGTTTCATCAGGTCGTCGTGGTGCAGGTTCGGGGCAAGATGGCACAGCTTTACAAAAATTTGATGAATTATTAGAAAAAGGAAAGTTAGGCCCTGAGTTATTTGAGAAACTTGGATCTAGTTTAGAGTCTCTCAATTCTAATGTTGTGAGTCTTGGTTCATTATCTAATGCTTCTGTTGCAACGGAAAAATATGTTTCTAATGTTTCAAAAGCTGCAACTTCTGTTGATTCTTTAGCTAATTCGTTTACGCAATCAGCTCAAAAAGTTAATGAAACATCTGAAACAATTGTTAATTCAACTAAAACAACAGCTGATGCAATAATTGCTTCGGGACAAAAAACTTCTAAAATAATTACTGATTCAGCTGAAAAAACTGCTTCTATTGTTGACAATGCAGGAACTAGTTATCAATCTTTATTACAGGGATTAAATGATAATTTTGCTTCTATCGGCACAAACAGTAAAAACCAAGCTGTTCAACAAGAAGCATTAACTAAAAATTTATCGGCATTAAATGCGGTCTATGAATTGCAACTGAAAAATTCAAGTACAAGTTTGGAAGCTACAGAGAAAATTACCGGTGGTATTAATACTATAATGACTGACTTGAAATCAACTGCGGATGATGTTTCAAAATACAAAGCTGAAATTTCAAAATTAAGTCAAAATTTATCTGCACTTAATACGGTTTACGGTAATATGTTATCTGCCATGAGTATTAAATAATTGTTTAATTAAATTAATTTCTAACTTTTAAAATTAGATATACCATGGGACATGGAAAAGAAACCCCGAGGCAGAAGATGATAGGGTTAATGTATCTGTTCTTAACATGTATGCTTGCATTAAATGTTTCGAAGTCTGTATTAGATGCTTTTATCACAATCAACGACCGTCTTAATGATACAAATGAGAACTTTATTTCTAAAAATGAAATAGCGTATGATGCTATTGATAAAGCATATGCTTCTAATAAAACTAAAACTGAAAAAGTATATAAAACTGCACTAAGTTTACGTGAGAAATCAGATAGTTTAGTTGAATCTGTTCAGTACTATAAGGATACTATTATTTTTTATGCAGATAAGATACCAGCATCTGAACGTTTTAAGATACCAGGTAAAATTGGTTATTATAGATATGACGAAGACCTTAAAGATACTATACATTTAGAAGAGGCTGTTAATAGTAAGTCTAATACTGATATTCCTGCTCAAATTATGGTTGGAAATAATGGTAATTCTGTTCATGGTATTAGATTAAAAGAAAAGTTTAATGTGTATAGAGAATGGGCTATAGAAACTATTGATAAATTTGGTGCTGATTCCACATCTGAAATTGCTAAAACTATTTATTCTGTATTTAATACTGCTGACGAACGAGGTGCTAAACATCAGGGAGGTGTATTGTCATGGCAACGTAGAAATTTTGAATATTTACCTTTAATGGCTGTTATTACTATTATGACGCAAATGCAAGCTACTGTTCGTAATGTTGAAGGTGATATATTAAATTTAATGTATAAAAGTTTAGATGCTGAATCATTTAAATTTAATAAACTTGAATCAATTGTATTACCAAAATCTACGTATGTAATGCGTGGTAATGAATATTCTGCTCAAATTTTTCTCGCTGCTTTTGATACAACTCAAGCTCCTATTGTAGAGATAGGTCGTGTTCAAACTAACGAAAAAGGAGAGTTGTTTATTGAAAATCCTATTGAAGTTAAGGTTGATTCGAAAACTGGTATGGCGACATATACAACGAAAGGAACATCTGTTGGTATACAAAAATATGAAGGATTAATTAAAGTGCCCAAACCAAATTCACAAGATTTTCAAGTGTATCGTTTTTCTAATGAATATCAGGTTGCAGAACCTTCACTGGTTGTTTCTCCAACTAAAATGAATGTGTTTTATATAGGACCTGATAATCCGGTAAAAGTATCTGTTCCGGGTATTAGTAGTGATAAAATTTCTGCAAATATTACCCCATCGTCTTATGGTTCTATGAGAAATAGAGGTGGGGGTGAATATATTGTTAGAGTTGGGAGACCAGGTAAATGTAGAGTTGCTGTTTCTGCTGAAATCAATGGTAATAGACAATCTATGGGTAGTGTTGAATTTCGTATTAAACGTGTTCCTGACCCTGTTGCTGTATTACTAGGTAAAGAAAATGGTGGTATTACTCGTGGAGAATTGCAAGCTGCTAGTAGACTTGATGCTCGTATGAAAGATTTTGACTTTGATTTGAAATTTACAATTCAATCGTTTAAAGTTACCGCAAAAGTCGGTCAATATTTCGTGGAAGAAACATCGAGTAGTAGTAGAATTAATCATAAGATGAAACAATCTATATTTAATCAGTTATCAAGAGGTTCACGTCTATATTTTGAGGATATTGTAGCAAAAGGTCCTGACGGAAAAGCTCGTAATTTGGGAGTTTTATCTTTCACAGTTCAGTAATGACTAAAATTATAATAGTATGAAAAATCTTTCAATTTTTTTGGTTCTTGTTGCGTTTGCAACATCTTTATTCGCCCAAGGTGAATATCCGGCTAGTCCGTATGATAAACCGCATATTACGAATAGAAAGCCAATTAATCAACAGCATATTCGCTATGCTGATGTTATGTGGTCTAAAAAACTTGAACGTACTCTTCCTCTACGTGAAAAAAAGAATCACGTGTTGTACTTTCCGAATAATCGTGAGGGGAGAATAGGATCTCGTTTTAGTTTTTCTGCATTAACTATTAATGGTGTACGTCAAGGTTATTTTCAAGCATATGATCCTATGACAGTAACTGCAGTTCCTATATCAGAAGACGATTTTGAATCTCGTCTTGGTAAAGAAACTAAAACAATTGAAGTTCTTAATGAAGATGGAACGTATGATGAAAAAACTATTGAACAAGAAGTCGATGCAAGTGAAATTAAATTTGTGATTTTACGTGAAGAATGGGTTTTTGATAAAGCTCGATCGACTATGGATCCAAGAATTATGTGGATTAGTTTTGTTCGAGAATATCAGTCTGGTGATATGACTGATTTAGCGAGTCTTGAGATTCGTAAAAGTTTGCCTTTTAAAATATATTACCCGGTAGCTCAACCTTTGTATGCTCGTAATGAGGTTTTTAATCCTCATACTGACGGAGATCAAAAAACATTTTATGACATTTTTATGTTCAGAATGTTTAGTAGTTTCATTTCAATGCAAACAAATACACATAATGACCGTGAAGTAAATTCTTATATGCTTGGTATAGAACAATTATATGAAGCTCAAAAATTGAAAAATTTTATTTTTGAATTTGAACACGATTTGTGGGAATATTAAAAATGTATAAAAATATTAAAACCCAGTTTAATCTGGGTTTTTTTTTGCGTTAAAATCATGAAAAATAATACATATTGTATAATAATGGCTGGTGGAATCGGCAGTAGATTTTGGCCTGTTAGCACTAGTCATAAACCGAAACAGTTTCTTGATATTTTAGGTGTTGGTAAATCTTTGTTACGGTTAACCTATGAGCGGTTATCTCATATTTGTCCAACCGAAAATTTTTTTGTTGTTACAAATAATCAGTATGAAAATATTGTGTTAGAACAAATACCGGAGTTCTCTTCTGCACAGGTTTTAAAAGAGCCTTTGCGACGAAATACTGCTCCTTGTATTGCGTATGGTGTGCATGAAATAAGAAAACAAAATCAGAATGCAAATATTATTGTAGCTCCTTCCGATCATCTTATTGTCAATGAAACTGAGTTTTTGTCTGTAATTAATACTGGTCTGGATATTGTCCAAAATAATAATGTCTTGCTCACACTTGGAATTAAACCTTCTCGTCCAGATACCGGATATGGATATATACAAACAGGTGACGTTTCTTTTCAACATAACCATCATACTGCTAATATTGTAAAAACTTTTACTGAAAAGCCTGATTGTAATTTAGCTAAATTCTTTGTTGATAGTGGCGAATTTTATTGGAATTCAGGTATATTTTTATGGTCTGTTGATTCAATTTCTCATGCTTTTGAAAAACATTTGAAAGTTGTGTTTGATTTGTTTGAATTTCAATTATCTAACAAAGAGTGTTTAAATATTGATGAAATTTATGCGAAATGTCCTAATATTTCAATTGATTTTGGTGTGATGGAAAAAGCGGATAATGTTCATGTCTTACAAACTGATTTTGGATGGAGTGATCTTGGTACTTGGGGAGCATTATATGATAATATTGATAAGGATTCAAAAAATAATGCACTAATTGGTGGAGATATTTATATGTATGATGGAAATGATAACATGATTTCTGTTCCAGCTCGAAAAATTGCTGTTGTTGATAATTTGCATGGATATATTATTGTTGATTCCGATGATATATTATTAATTTGTAAAAAAGAAAATGAGCAGAAAATTAGACAATATGTTCACGATGTAAAATTACAAAAAGGTGATACCTTCATTTAAATTTTTAGGTCTTTTTTTTACTCTTATTCCCTTGCTTGTTTATAATCAGGAGAGTGATGAATCATATTATTTAAAATCTGAAGAATCTTTTTTAATTGTTGAGTATAGCCCAAATTTCCCCGATTCTGCTAAAAATGCTGTTAATTTTGCACTTGATGTGTGGGATCAGTATATAAATTTCACCTTTCCTGTTATCGTTCATGTTAGTTGGACAACGATAAGTGGTTCTGTTAATGCGTATGCAAAACCAACTTCTTTAATTTCTAATTATCCTTCTTTGAATTGGTCTGACTTTTCCCTGCCTGTTGCCTTAGCTGAAAACAGTATTAGCAAAAATTTAAATAAAGAACAAGCTGATATTGAACTTGTTATTAATTCGAATATAAATTGGCATCTTGATGAAACTGAAATGCCTGAGGGTAAAACTGATTTAGCAACCATTATCTTACATGAATTTGCTCATGGCTTAGGTTTTTTGGGAAATATCTCATATAAAAATGCTGATTTTTTACTCGAAAATCCACTGATTTATGATTCGTATATTTATTATAAAGATTCTTTGTCTGTTGTTTCATTATTTAACTCATCAGTAAATCAAGATTCTTTAATGAATATACTTACCTCTGATACGTTGTTATGGCTTGGTCCTTATTCACAAGCTTTTCTTGGATATTATCCAAAACTTTATGCACCATCTACTTTCAATTCCGGTTCGAGTTTTTATCATTTTGATGAATCTATTTTTCCTTTAGGTGATACAAATGCACTCATGACTCCAATTATTAATTCATTTGAGATGATTCATGCTCCCGGTATTGCAGCACTGTCTATTCTTGCTGATATAGGTTGGACTAATTATTTTGTTTATCATGATCCTATAAAAAATCAAGAATCTGTTTCTGATACGGTTATTGCTTCAGTTATGTTTAATACTGAATATATCGACACTTCTGAGGTTTCTTTATTATACTCCTATGATGGCGGTACGAATTTTTCATCTGTTCCTATGACGTTTAATAATGACTCCTCTTCGTTTACGGCTTCATTTCCTCATTACCCTTTTGAGAAAAATATTGCATATGCATTCCAAACAAAGGGAATTTATGGAGATACAATTATTTTTCCGCCGTTTTTCCCTGATAATTCATATGCTTTTCGAGTTGGAGAAGACACTGTAGCTCCTCACATCGTTCATGACCTCCTATCTTATTCTTTTGTTGATACTGATAATCTTTTTTTTCGGGCTGATGTTACAGACGAATATGGTATTGATTCGGTGTATCTTAAAATTATAATCGGACGTAATAATTTTGAAACTATAATTGAGAATACAACGCATACTTTTCAACAAAATATGTTAGGGTATTATGTGGATTTTTCTGTGGCTGACTATACTATCGAAGAAGATGATCAAGTTGCATATAATATTTTTGCTGTTGATGTTAATGGAAATGTTTCTTCTCTTTTGGAAACAGGTTTGTATCATGTTTTTTCTTTCGAATTTTCCCAGCAACCTATTCATAGTTTTGTCACTGATTTTGAGAATGATTCAATTCTTGATTATTTTTATTTAGATAAATGGTTTATTACAAAAGATTCTTTGTTTGTTAATACGGCTTTGCATACTGAGCATCCTTATGTAAGTTCATATATTGATGGTCAAAATGTTCAATATATCGCAGAGTTAAAGCACCCCATTGTTATTTCCGAAAGCCCGGCGTATATGAGCTTTGATGAAGTTGTGCTTGTAGAACCGTCCGAAAGTAATGTCGATTTTGGAGAGTTCGGTTTTTGGGATTATGTTATTGTCGAAGCCGCACATGATCGAACGACTGAAAACTGGTATGCTTTAGGGAAAGTAGGATATGATTCGCATGTGCATTCTGAGTGGTTGGCTCATTTTTATTCTTCTCTTACAGTAGAAAATAATAATAGTTCTACCGCACTTGGTTCACAAGAGCTGTATAGAAGTCGCAGCATAAATTTATTGGAGAATAAATATATTCGTGCTCACGATACAGTGTTTGTCAGATTTCGTCTGCAATCTGATTACAATAGACATGCATGGGGATGGTGTATTGACAATCTAAAGATTCAAGAAAGTTCTCAAACTATTGTTTCTGACTTTGCAGACAAACAAGTATATATTTATCCAAATCCTGTTTCGGAGCATCTTTTTTATACAGATCCGCAACAGACAATATCATCAATTTATATAAGCGATATTTTTGGCACTATTCTTTGGAAAGGTGTCGGAACCAAAAACGCTCAGATAGATGTTTCGTTTTTAGAATCGGGAGTATATTTTATTAGTTTTATGAATACCAATACTGATTTACAAACATTGCGATTTATTGTTTTGTAAATTCATGTGTTCCTTGTTCATAGATATCACCATTTTCTTCTTTCATTGTATAATTTACCGAAAAATTACCATTAAGCCAATAATTTCCTGTTCCCTCAACGGTGTATATGTTTCCCATTTTATCAACAAATTCACTTTCGGGGATGCTGATTGAATGTTCAGTATCTAAAGAGAAAATGTATGAAACGGTCTGTCCGTCGAGAGGGAAATCCCAAAAGTTATGATTGACTAATTCAAGTTCATTTTTTGCTGTAAATTCAACGGTATAACTCGCCTGAGTGCTCGTTTCGTAGCATGAATATGTTCCCGAAAAAAAATCAGAAAATGATTCTTTTATAATGTCAATTGTGCATGTTTTATAATTATCTGATACTTTCAACTGAGAATTGAAAGAATGAAGACTTATTGTCATATTGTATTTGACAGAGCTATACAGCGGTTTATTAATCTCAATATAGATGGTGTCAGAAAATGTGTTGGGAGTGCTTTTTATTATTGAATCATATATCAAATCTTCTTCGGAGCTATTCGTAGATGTGAGAGAAATATATGCAGAATCTTGAGATGATAGTTCTTTTCCCATTATCTGAAATGGGATTGAAATAGTGTATGGGGCGGTTTCTGTGTATGATATAGTGTGAGTTAATGATGATTGAGGGAATTCTATAAATGTTTCTGATATGGTATGGTCTGTAATTGGATTTTTTGAACAGGATGTGCAGAAAATAGTGTGCAATATAATGTATAAAAATAGTAATAAATGAGAGAGATGTATACGCATAGCTATATTATTCTGTTAAAGATTGTATAAGGGTTTCGTGTAAAGGAAGAGGGAATGCAAACTTTTTGTCAGGATATGTTAAGTCACAAGTTTCGCTACAATCTGTTCGTACAATTGATGATTCAATTCGTTTGAGTTGAAAAAAACGTGTGCCTTCAAATGCAAATTCTTTTCGATATTCAGTATAAATATCTTCTAATAAATCAGTGCCTGTTGAGTTAATGGCAAAAATAGTTGAGTCAGAACGTTGAGCTATTGTGAGTAATGATTCCTGAGCAAAAGAGGTGAAGCCCGGAGTTTTTAGTGCTTTCTGGGCAAAACATTCTGCTTGAATCAGATACATTTCGCTTATTCGAATAATTGGAATATTATCGAGCCCTAAAATATTGTTGGTGCCGCTGTATTTATTGCAAAATGTCTCAGCTCTTTTTTGAAAAAACTCCAATCTCATGTCCCAAGAGGAATAGATGCTCGTTAAATCCTCCGATGGAACAATTGCACCGTAGCCTTCGGGAGACAATATGTGAGCAAGACTATTTGTACCCAGGTAATCTGTAGCAGTCATGGATATTGAAAAAACAATTTCTGATGAATTATCGCTGTTCCAATTATTCAGAAAAGAGTTTCTATCTACTAAAGAAAACTGCTGCGATTCGATAACCGACTCACAGTAATTGAGAGCGAGATCGTATTTTTTTTGTGTAAGATAAATTTGTGCCAAAAGAGCATGTATGCTCTGTGTGTTTAGTCGGTGCCGTGAGAATGTGCCCTGCGATAAAAGACTGTCGGCACGTACTAAATCTGAAATAATTTGAGAATAAATTTCATTGACAGACTTTGTATCCGGAGCAGATAAATTCTGCCTGTCCGTTTTGTTGAGAACTAAAGGAATTCCAGTATGCCCACCTTTTGAATCAGCATTTTTTGCAATGGCGGTATTCGAAAATGTATAGGTTTGTGCAAATAATCGTACCAAATCAAAATAAATAAGCGAGCGAATTGCAAGTGCCTCACCGTTAATCTTTTGTGCTTGAATTGGCGTAATGTTTTTAACGGAATCAATAGAGCTTAAAATTGAATTACAATGTGCAATTATTGAATAGCCCGTTTCCCAAATTGACTCTATTGTTTTATTTCCCCTACTCACTTGAAGAGAATACAAATCGGAAAATTGCCCTGTATTCAGCGAAGAAAGTTTTGCATTGTCAGAATATATTTCTTGGAGAATAATAAAGTTTCTGCCGTAGTATTCGGTACTTTGCATCGCATCGTAACAACCCAAAACTGATGCTTCCAGGCTTTCGGCAGAAAGAAAAATAGATTTTTCAGTTGCAGAATCATATGGATCTGTATTGAGTTTTGCACATCCGAACATAAAAAATATGAGAGAGTATAAAAGTATATGTTTTACCAGTTTCATATGTGTATTTTAATTGCTTTTCATTTTTATTATCTGTCTCGACATTCGGAACAAGTTATACATGCTAACATGAATATTTTATATAAAAGTACTATTAATAGTCTAGTTTATCGATATATGTATCCCATTTTTTGAATGCATGCGTATTTTTTTCAGTTTCAATTTGAATGGTTTCTATTGTTCGTAAATCTATTGGCTTTGCAATTTCATCATAGATATATTTATCATCAAATCCGGCACGAGCAGCATCCGATTTGTTTGCAGCAAACACCACACGCGATATTCGAGCCCAATAGATTGCGGCAAGGCACATAGGGCATGGTTCACACGAACAATATATAGTACAGTTTTCTAAGCTGTATGTGTTTTTTGTTGCGCATGCTTTGCGAATTGCTTCTACTTCGGCATGAGCCGTTGGGTCATTAATTATTCGTACCCTATTACCTGATTCTGAAATAATGGTTCCGTTTTCAACAATTATTGCTCCGAAAGGACCACCATTTTCGGAGATGTTTTTGATTGCTCGGTCAATAGCCTTTTCTAAAAAATAGGAATCTTTATCTATATTCATGTTTTTTTGTTAAAAAATGTATTAGTACAACAATATATTTTTTTACTTTGCACTTGAAAAATAAATATAATAATAATTATGTATACATCAGTAAAAAAACACACATCAGTTTTATTAATAACTGTTGGAATTATTTTTTTAAGTTTATTTTCTTCACATAAATTTGAGATTAATACAAAGAATATGATACAGATTGAAACAGATTATGGCGTGATGGATGTAAAATTGTATGATAAAACACCTTTACACACAAAGAATATGATGAAATTGGTTGAACAAAAATTTTATGATTCATTATTGTTTCACCGTGTTATCCCCAATTTTATGATTCAGGGTGGTGATCCTGACTCCAAAAATGCTGATAAAAACAAGATGCTCGGCACCGGTGGTCCCGGGTACACTATTCCTGCTGAGTTTGCGCCTGCGTATATTCATAAAAAAGGTGCAATTGCCGCAGCACGATTAGGAGGCGCACAGAATCCTCACAAAGAATCTTCCGGATCGCAATTTTATATTGTACAAGGCAAAACATATACAGATCAGGAATTAACCATGATTGAAAATCAGCGTATCGAGAAAATGACCAATGAGCTTATTGTTGCATATGTGAATAAACCAGAGAATGATACATTAAAAACACACATTATGCATTTGCAAAAAAAGCAAGAGCATGAACAGCTACAAAGTGTCATCGCAGATATTCAAGAAAAAATTGAGCCTGAGATTAAGAAATTAAACACATATCGATATACCGATGAACAAAAAGAAGTGTATGAAACCATAGGAGGAACCCCGTTTTTAGATTATGAATATACTGTTTTTGGTGAAGTTGTTGATGGATTTGAAGTGATTGATAAAATTGGGAGTGTTGAAACACAGAATAGTAACCGCCCCGTAGCAGATATTACAATGATTGTTAGAAAAAAATAGAATTATGTTATTGCAAAAAATAGACACTTTATTAGAAGAAATCTCTCATAAACAAGCAGAGACAAAAGAAGAGGTTGAGGCATTCCGATTACAGTATTTATCGAAAAAAGGTGCGATAAATAAATTATTTGCCGAGTTTAAGAATGTGCCGAAAGAAGAAAAGAAAGAATTCGGACAAAAAATAAATGTGTTAAAAAACACCGCTCAGGACAAATATCAAGAGTTTGTTGAGCGTATTCAAACATCATCTCAGTCGGATTTAGATGTTGATGTATCCTTGCCGGGTCAACCCTTTCAATTAGGAAGTCGTCACCCCTTGTCAATAATTAAAAACGAAATAATTTCAATTTTTTCCAAAATAGGATTTACCGTTGCCGAAGGGCCTGAAATTGAAGATGATTGGCATGTTTTTTCGGCCTTGAATTTTCCTTTGGAACATCCGGCACGCGACATGCAAGACACTTTTTTTATCGAAAAAAATCCTGATATTTTATTACGTACACACACTTCTTCAGTACAAGTTCGAAAAATGGAAAATTCAGAACCACCGATTCGTTCAGTTTTTCCCGGACGAGTGTTTCGCAATGAGGCAATTTCTGCACGAGCACACTGTATTTTTCATCAGGTTGAGGGTTTATATGTTGATATTGATGTTTCATTTGCCGATTTAAAACAAACTCTTTTGTATTTTGCAAAAGAAATGTTTGGTGCACAGACACAAATCCGATTACGCCCTTCATATTTTCCTTTTACCGAACCATCTGCCGAAATGGATATATCCTGTTCTATTTGTGGTGGAAAAGGCTGTAATGTCTGTAAATATTCGGGTTGGGTAGAGATATTAGGCTGCGGAATGGTTGACCCTAATGTTTTGGAAAGTTCTCAAATTGACAGTAAAAAATATACCGGATTCGCATTTGGTATGGGGATAGAACGTATTGCAATGTTGAAGTATCAAATTAATGATATTCGATTATTTTTCGAAAATGATATACGTTTTTTGAAGCAGTTTCAATCAGAATAAAAAAATGATTGCAGACATTTTGAAAAAAAAAAATAATAATGTTTGATTATTTAAAATTATTTGTAATTTTGCCCTCCCTTAATAGTAATTATAAAACAAATTCAAGTGGATACTTTAAGTTATAAAACAAAATCGGCTAATAAAGAAACAGTTCAAAAAGAATGGTTTGTAGTAGATGCTACTGATCAAGTGTTGGGACGACTTTCATCACAAGTTGCAAAAGTGTTGCGTGGAAAACATAAAACTATGTATACTCCGCACGTTGATTGTGGTGATAAAGTTATTATCATAAACGCCGAAAAAATCAAATTGACCGGTAAGAAATTGACAGATAAAGTGTATTTGCGTCACACAGGATATCCTGGCGGGCAACGAGCAACAAATCCTCAAAAGCTTATGGAAACGCATCCGGAACGTATATTAGAACATGCAATAAAAGGTATGTTGCCTAAAAACAGATTAGGTGATAAATTACTCAAAAATTTATTTGTATATGTTGGATCGGAGCATAATCAAGAAGCTCAGAAACCAAAAGAATTAAAATTTTAAGAAATAATTTATGGAAGTTATAAACGCTTTAGGTAGAAGAAAAGAAGCAATTGCCCGTATTTATGTTCAAGAAGGTAAAGGGGCAATTACAATTAATAAAAGAGAATTTGTTCAGTATTTTCAAGAACCTCGTTTGCATTATATTGTAAATCAACCCTTAATGGTTACCGAAACCGAAGGTAAATATGATATTAATGTGAATGTTGTCGGTGGTGGATATAAAGGGCAGGCAGAAGCAGTAAGATTAGCTATTGCTCGTGCTTTAGTCAAAATCGATGAAGAGTTTAAACCTGTTCTCCGTAAAAGTGGCTTCTTAACTCGTGATTCTCGAGTTGTAGAACGTAAAAAACCGGGACAGAAGAAAGCTCGTAAAAAATTCCAATTCAGTAAACGTTAAACAAAGTATAAACTTATTCTTATTAGAGCGTTGTTTAGACTCTAAATTTTCAAGACTACTTTTTATTATATAAGTGCTACTTGAAAATTGCTTTAATGGAATGCAAACAACAAAAACACGTATGGCACGATCAAATTTTGAAGAATTACTAGAAGCCGGAGTTCACTTCGGACACTTAAAAAGAAAATGGCATCCGGCAATTGCTCCATATATTTTTATGGAAAAAAACGGAATTCACATTATTGACTTACACAAAACTGTTGTGAAAGTTGATGAGGCTTGTGATGCTCTTAAAAAAATTGCACAATCAGGGAGAAAAATTTTGTTTGTTGCTACGAAAAAGCAAGCAAAAGAAATAGTTTCCGAGAAGGTAAAAGAAACAAACATGCCGTATATTACGGAACGATGGAGTGGTGGTATGTTAACCAACTTCCCTACAGTTCGTAAAGCTGTCAAAAAAATGAATTCTATTGATAAAATGGGTTCAGATGGTACTTTTGATTCTCTTTCGAAACGAGAAAAATTACAAATTAGCAGACAACGTGAGAAGTTGGAAAAAAACTTGGGTAGTATTGTAGGTCTTACTCGCTTGCCGGCAGCTTTATTTGTTGTTGATGTTGTGCGTGAGAATATTGCAATCAAAGAGGCTCAACGTTTGAATATTCCGATTTTTGCTATTACCGATACAAATGCAAATCCGAATGAAGTTGACTTCCCGATTCCTGCAAATGATGATGCTACTAAATCCATCGATATTATTGTATCAAAAGTGTGTGATGCTATAAACGAAGGATTGCAAGAGCGTAAACTTGAAAAAGATTCTGAAGCAGCTCAATCTCAAAAAAAGGAACCAACTGAGAAAAAACCTGCTGCGAAACGTACAACAGCTCGCAAAAAAACGATAGTTAAAAAAGAAGAATAATAAAGAAAAAATAATAAATATGACTCAAATAACAGCTTCTGATGTTGCTAATTTAAGAAAAATTACCGGTGCCGGTATGATGGATTGTAAAAAGGCACTTCAAGAATCTAATGGTGATATAGATCAAGCAATTGAAAACCTTCGGAAAAAAGGTCAAAAAATTGCTTCTAAACGTGAAGATCGTGACGCTAATGAAGGATGTGTGCTCGCCGCTGTTTCTCCTGAAAATAATTTTGCTGCACTAATTGCACTTAATTCTGAAACTGATTTTGTTGCAAAAAACGATGATTTTGTTGCGGTAACACGCGATATTTTAACAACTGCGATAAATAATAAAATTTCCTCAAATGATGCATTACAATCATTGAAAGTTAATGATATAGTTGTTTCTGAAATTCTAACTGATTTAATGGGGAAAATTGGTGAAAAAATAGAGGTAGGTTATTTTGATCTAATCGATGCACCTTATGTTGTTGCGTATGTGCATCCGGGAAACAAACTTGCTACTATCGTAGGATTTAATAAAGTAGTTGCTGACGAACAAGTTGCAAAAGATATTGCGATGCAAGTTGCTGCAATGAATCCGGTTTCGGTTGATAAAGATGACTGTCCATCTGATGTTATTGAAAAAGAAATTGAGATTGGAAAAGAACAAGCTCGTCAAGAAGGTAAACCTGAAGATTTGCTTGAAAAAATCGCTTTGGGAAAATTAAATAAATTTTACAAAGAAAACACCTTGTTGAATCAGGATTTTGTTAAAGACAATAAACAATCTATTTCTCAATATTTAAAATCTGCTGATAATGAGCTTACAGTTGTCGGTTTTAAAAGATTTGGATTATAAATAGATTATTATAAAATTAATTTGATATCTAAAAGGAGCGTTTTTTTGTAAAACTCTCCTTTTTTTTTTATACATTAGCTCTAAAAATTATTTATATGTTAAAATATAAAAGAATACTATTAAAATTAAGTGGTGAGTCATTACAAGGTGATGACGGGCATGGCATAGACCCTCATATTTTAAACGACTATGCACAAGAAGTTAAAGATGTTGTAGAATTAGGAGTAGAGGTTGGTATCGTTATCGGCGGTGGAAATATTTATCGCGGACTCAAAGGTCAAAATCAAGGATTTGATAGAGTAAAAGGCGACTATATGGGAATGTTGGCAACGGTAATTAATGCTTTGGCTTTGCAATCTTCTCTCGAATGTATTGGTGTTCGCTCTCGTGTGATGACGGCTGTTTGTATGGAACCAATAGGTGAAGCTTATTCTAAACTTCGTATGGAACACGCGTTGTCTCAAAAAGAAGTTGTTATTTTTGGTGCTGGCACCGGAAATCCATTTTTCACAACTGATACCGCTGCAGCATTACGAGCTAACGAGATGGGTGCAGATGTTTTACTCAAAGGAACGCGTGTTGATGGGGTGTATTCTGCAGATCCCGAAAAAGATTCTAATGCGGAAAAATATAAAAGCTTATCTTTTGATATGGCATATGAAAAAAAATTACGTATTATGGATTTAACGTCCTTTACTATGTGCCAAGAGCACGCTATACCTATAATTGTATTTAATTTCAATACGAAAAATAATTTGCAGAAAATTGTTATGGGTGAGGATGTTGGAACTATTATAAATATTTAGTATATTTGTTATCAGTAAATATAAGCCATATATGAATAAGTTTGTAAGCATCTCGTTTATTTTATTTCTTGCATCATTTGTTTTTGTTGCATGCAAACCAAATAATCCACCCCCTGAAGGTCATTTAGAGTATCATGGGAAATTTTATAAAGAACCCAATCCTGTCGAATACGATTCCGATGGTGATGGTGTTCCTGATGCAACTATTGAGGTCTTGGGAACAAGTCTAGATGTAACGCAAACGCCTGACGGAAAACCTTTGTATGGCGGAACACAATCTCCCGGCGATTCAGGGACGACATCTCTCGTGCCTACAGGTGAAAAGCTCTGCTATCAAAATCTGTCACGAAATTGTGATTCATATGGTGGACTCTATGCAGTCGAAACTGCTTTTAATACCGATTTTTCTGAATTAATTACCATAAGTAATTCTCAGCAAATAGATAGTGATGAAAACGATGTTGTTGATTATATTGATGAAATACGAAACGAAGAACTACCAAAATTTATTCAAGATAATTATCAAACTGCTGCAAATCAGATAAAAACTCTTTTTGAGGTTGCAGTTCCAAGCAAACAAATCAGTGCTTATGTTGTTGGACAAAAATTACAACAAGTTCTTGAGACTACATTAACTGCAGGTTTGTATGATAATGATGAGTATATAAACATTGAAGCTATTAACCAACAATTATTAATAGATATTTATCAGGCGGTTTACGATATTGCTGAATTTACTGAATTTGATCTTAGCATGACCGAAGAGGAATTAGAAAACATTGCTCAAGTAGTTGCACAAGATTTAACCAGTACCATTGTTGCACAATTAAGTGAAACTCTGTCTGAAAAATTATTAGATGAATATACCCAGTTAATCAACACTAATCAAATAGAATTGGTACAGGGAATTTGTCCTGACGGATATCATGTGCCTTCTGACAGAGAATGGATGATTTTTGAAAAAGCTATTGGTATGCCGATTGAGGATTTAACAAAATCGGGGATAACCGTCACAAACCGTGGGGGAGAAGAAGACGTAGTGGAAACAATGATAGATGATCACGGATTTCAGTACAGTGGCTATGTGAGTATCAATGGAACATACGCACAACTTGCCGAAGCCGGTGTGTATATTTCATCGACTGCCGGTTCTGATGTGAATGGCGATTATGTGTGGGTACGACAAATTGATACCAGTTTTACCGGCGTTATCAGATATAAACATTACGAAAAATCGGGTCTCAGTATTCGATGTTTTAAAGATTAAGATTCTTTTTTTAGCAACACCATTATTGTATGTCATACCTTTCAATTAAAAATTGGGCGGAAGAAGACCGTCCACGCGAGAAATTGCTTGCAAAAGGCGTTTCCAATCTTTCCGATGCAGAATTATGTGCTATTTTAATCGGTACCGGAACGAGAAATGAGTCGGCTGTAGATATTGCCAAACGCATTATGAATCATGCTCAAAATGATTTATTCAAATTAGGTGCGTTTAATTTGCAGGACTTTCAAAAAATTAAAGGCATTGGTCCTGCCAAAGCTGTTAATCTCATGGCAGCTCTCGAAATTGGGAGAAGACGAAGTGCCGGCGAAAAACAAGAAGTACTCAAAATTACGGCAAGTAGCGATGTGTATCGGCACATGTTGCCACGCATGATAGATTTACCCCACGAAGAGTTTTGGGTGCTGTATTTGCGTCGAAACAATACGGTAATATGCTCAGAACGGATTAGCATGGGCGGTATTACCGGAACCGTAATCGATGTGAAAATTATTGCCAAACGTGCTATTGAATTATTATCTTCATCAGTCATTTTGTGTCATAATCATCCTTCAGGAAATATAAACCCGAGTGATGCCGACCGAAATATTACCCAAAAAATGAAGCAAACAGCATTATTATTCGATTGTGCTGTTTTAGATCATATTATTGTTACCGCTCATTCTTACTATAGTTTTGCTGATGAAGGAATAATATAGTATTTTTGTAAAGATAATTTGTATTAATATTTTTTTTAACTGCGTCGAACTCACCGTACAGTAGTATTAAATGATAAGAATTAGAGTATGAGGATTTCAGACTGTTTTGCACTTTTTTCATTGCCTCATACCGCATCGAAAGATGATGTAAAAAAACAATATCGTCATTTAGTTAAAAAATATCATCCCGACTCACCCCGTGATACATCATCTCGCGAAAAATTTGAACAAGTTCAGCAAGCCTACGAACTCATTAAAGCATTTTTTGAATTTAGAGAAACATATACCTTCGAGGATGTGCAGGTAAACGACGAACGGCTCGAACGGATAAAGCGGGCACGAGAATTAATAAAACAAAAACGAGAACGCGAACGAAAAAAAATACTCCTTGCAATTAAGCAATACCGACAATCATATTGGTTTGTAGTGTCACGCTTTTTTGTGTTTTTGTCTATTATATTAGCCTGCTTGATACTTGTTGATAATCTTTTGCCAACAACCGTTTCTTATGAATTTATTCAGGATCTTCAACTTATTAACCAACATAATGGTCTCCTTGTTGTTGCAAACAGAGAAGTTACCGTACCAAGCAAAGATGCTTTTCTATTACAATATACCGATTATGTGTTATTGCAAACATCAGCTTTGTTTCATCAAATAGAAGATATTTATTACTATATTGAAGAACACGATAAGCACCGAATTAATTTTTTTTCTTTGTATAATGACGGTTATGTTTTTTTGTGTATTCTGTTGCTTTTTAGTTCCAAAATATTTTATATGAAACGCACTACCTTTCAGTATTATATGATGATACGATTTTACAATACCATAGTATTACCCATTTTGTGTTTGTATATATTGTTTGGAGATAAAAGAATCTTTGGATTGTTGGGACTTTTCTAAAGAATGTGTAATTTTACAGACTACAAACTATTAACAAAAAATTTAAACTTATGAGAAAGATACAATCATTATTAGTCCTACTCAGTTTTGGTGTACTTGCCATTGCACAAACACCACAAAATTATATCGACAGTGTTTCGTATAGTTTAGGTATTGATATTTCAAAAAATTTAAAGAAAGGCGGACTCGACACTATAATTAATGCCGAATTTATTGCCCTTGGTTTGCAGGATGCATTATCAAATAATGACTTACAAATTACCGAAGAGCAAAGCCAAATTTTGACTCAAATATTTTTGTATACCCGACAAGAAGAGCAGAAAAAAGAACAGTATCAAGAGAATGTAGTACAAGGGCAGAGTTTTTTGAAAGAAAACAAAAAGAACAAAGATATACAAGTCACCTCAAGTGGCTTACAATATAAGATTATTAAAGCAGGTAACGGGCAGCAACCAACCGCGAAAGATAAAGTAACCGTACATTACAAAGGAAGCTTATTGGACGGCACCGAATTCGATTCATCGTACAAGCGAGGAAAACCTGCCACATTTGGTGTAACCCAAGTAATTCCCGGATTTAGCGAAGCATTGCAACTTATGAGTCCCGGAGCTCATTATATTGTATATATCCCCCAAGAATTAGCCTATGGCTCTCGCAGTACCGGGCAAATAGAGCCCTACTCAACCCTGATATTTGAAATAGAAATGATTGAGATTCCTACTACAAACCTGAGTGAAGAAACTGCAACGCAGAGTAATTCAAAAACAAATACAAAACCTAAGAAATAGTCATGTTTGCTCAGGATTATTATCCTGGCGGGATGCCGTTAACTGGAAGGTCGCTTAATAGCTCTGATTCTCGTAAAAGTGATGTTTTCTCAACTGATGTTATAACGAAAGAAAGATGATTAGATTTTTGTTAATTAATATTAGTGTAATATTTCTGGTTGGTTGTAAAACTTTAAATATTGAGCATGGTAAATGTAATTGTAAGAAACATGTAAAAAATTTAGAATATATTGAAAGTCAAGATGACTTTTATTTTTATACTCTAGAAAAACCTATAACAAGGACTGAAAACACAATTCAAGATTCCCTTATTAATTTTGTTCATATTAACAAACATGTTAATATGATAATCAGATGCACTCCTATAGAATTGCAATATCCACCAACTATTAATTTTAGTTATAGAATAACTAAAAAAGATAAAGAATTATATCATAAATGGATAAAAGAAAATTGCTTAGATATATATAATCGTAAATACCAAAAGCCTGATAATATTAAAGATACAATTAATAGAAAGCATCGTTTTCTTATATGGTTAATGCCTATACAGAGGGTACAGAATATGATTTTAAATCAAGAGGAGAAACCAAAGATATGAATCGTGAGGAAAGGCAAAAGAATCGGTATAGAGGAAGTGTGACATCTAGTGGTGAATATGCATCTGCTCGAGATTTTGGAAATATGGTAGCTGGTATTGTTGCTGGAAGAAAAGGATTTAACTGGAATGATACAAGGTTTGCTTTTGATGTTTTACAAGGTGCCCCAGAACCGAAAGTTTCTCAATTAGCTCAGAGATATGGACAAGAAATAGGTGTAAAGATTTATAATTCTGAGAAGCTTGAATTTGAAATATTATATAATCATCGCAGATATTATAATTTTAGATAATTATGAGTTCTTTCGTTAGTTGGTTTGATATAACTATATTTTTTTTATTAGTTTTAGTAAATTTTTTTTTATATAAAAAAAATATGTATACTAAATTTGTGATTACAATTTTAGTAGTTTTAATTGTTTTTTGCAGTCCATATTTTTCAGCTAAAATCGAAGTTCATAAAATTGAAGAATATTATGGAGCAAATGCCCTTGATGGGTTCAATTACCTCTATATTTGGTTAAGATGGCCAATGTATTTTATCGTTTTTATTTTTCAAATAATAACCATTATTTTAAATAAAAGAAATAAAACTTAAAATGTTAATAGTTACCGTTCACTATACCCCGCCTTATCTACACAAACCTTCCGAATAATCGGAAGAGAAAAAATAATTGTTAATGATACATTATTAATGGTTAATGATAAATTATCAATTGTTAATGGTCAGTTTTTTTTCTCTATAGATTTTTAACGGATATTTGT
>JAQICB010000061.1 GCA_027858745.1 Bacteroidales bacterium | reverse complement strand
TGGAATTATATAAATCAACTAAAACAAGAGAATCGGTATGCCTGTTGTGCTGAGCAAAAACACTGTTGCACAACAGAAAGATAATAAAAATAATATACGTAATTTTCATAATGACTGATGTTAGACGTTTGATAGAGAGACTTGTTTTTTGAGTAAAAGGTTGCATGTAAATGTGTTTAGATGTCAGGTAAGTTTTTTTTAATCGTATATCATATTGTAATGGAGACACTGTATGTGTTTGAAGGTTACCTGATGTGAAAAAAGCCAAGCCTTATACTCTGAGTATAAGGCTTAGCTTGAAAGTATGGTTGTTTAAAAAACGGTACTGTTTGTTTTCTTAAACACAATTATTAGTTTTTCAAAATAGTAATTGATTCTTGAATATTACTTGCAGTTGAAATTTCAATTATGTACGTACCGGCAGGTAATGCCCATCCATCAATCCATAAGGAAGACTCCTGATTCCCATCGCCATAGAATTCTTGGTTTGTTGCAGGGGTTAGTTGTAAATTACCGTTAATGTCAAATATTTGAACAGTAACGAAATCCGGAGATGGTAATGTAAAGTGTAGATTTCCACCCCATGTATTCATTGGGTTAGGAGTAATATAAGGATTAATACCAATAGTGGAATTATCGGTTTTCTTACCCTGAATTGCAAATATATATGGATATGCATCGGCATTAGAGTGTATTTTCACTGCGCTTGTTGCGTCTGAACTCGCATCGTATGTCACAGAGAATACTTGTTGCCCCCCCTGAACAAGAGTTATTGGAACAGCAGCATTCGTTGTAAATGCAGACGTATTTGTTAATGAAATAGTGCTGATCTCTACATCGCGACAACCTGCGTTTTCGATTTTAAATGTGTGAGTAACAGGATTAATGCTAGAGCCAAAATCCGTTCCATCATATGTATCAGAAATCAAGTCTCCATTTTCTATAATATCAGTCCAATCTTCATCGTGAATTACAATAATAGGTTTTTCATTAGCAAATGCGTTATCTATTTGTTTCCAAGAATTTGTTTCATAGGTAACAGGATTATCTAATGTCATTATGGTTTGCACTCCGGCTCTTTCATGAATAAGAACTAATTCTTCACCTTCTGCAAATCCATTTTTAGGATTATTTCCACTATCATCACCATATACGGTGAAATGAGAAATCCAGTATTGTTCATTTTGAACAACAATATGTTCCCCGGCAGCTTGAAGTATGCCGTTATCATTCATAAAATATAGTGCAAGTCGATCTCCAACAAGAAGATCATTGCAAGTAAATGTAGTATTTGCAAGACCTAAATCCATAGATTTAGAAGTAGGTGTTACAATATCAATAGTTGAAATGTCAAATTCGAGGACATTAGGTTGTTGTGGTGTGCCGTACAAACTAGCTGCACCGTAGTTATCGGTCGCTCGTATGAAATATTCAATACCTTGCCCACCACAATACGATGCAGGAATTGTTGATGCCCATATTCCTCCTGTACCACTAGCTATAGCAACTGGAATTTTTACGAATGATGAAGGCGAATTCAGCTCTCTATAATAAAAATCAATCGTTGATACTTCTATGGTTATATCTGTTACTTCGTATACAACTGTAAGATCTTGATTTAAAACTAATGGAGAATGTGACATTTCAGTAATTTGGGGAGGCTCATTTGGCAAAACAGCTATAGTCCACGCAAAGAAGTCAGATTTTGAAGTTGGTGTTTTAATGGTTGATCCATCCGCATATTCTGCAACAACATAATATTTAAGCCCGGGGGTAACCGCTCTATGTGCTGGTATATTTGCAGTGAATCTTTTATTCGGCCATGAAGTTGCATTGTCTGAAACCATATTTACTGAACTATATGGAGTATTTTGACCTAAATCCGCATAATACAACGTAACATCTGTTGGATATGGTGCAGCATGATCTGTTATTATTACATCAATTAGCAACTCTACATTTTGTTGTTGTGGCATATAATCATATGATTTTGCTGTAGAGTCTCTTACAATATACCTCTGATTAATTAACGGAGTATATGAACCGGTATCATGAGCTGATGGGTCACTCGTTAAAGATAAATCAACTATACGTTCAACATCGAAAGTGGTTTTATCTATTGGACAATAACGTAAGGTATATTTGGACGCTAACGTATTAGTAAGTTCACTTACTAATGCCGGGCCAAAATCACTAGCAATGTCATATCTATCACCATTTGAATCATCAATTACTGTTCCATAAGTGGCATCATATTCTGTATCTGTTGGTAATACCCCAAATACCCGAATGTTACCACCAGCAACTGCATTCAATGCATCTAACTGAGAATGTGCCCCTTCATTATTGCCAGGAGGAATCGTAGTGTTTTCATCAGTTACAATTACAAATACTTTTTCAGCATTGGCTCTAAAGTTCATAGTGCTCCCTTTTACAAGTGCATCATATCCGGGTTCAAACCCACCATCTACAGTTGACAAATCAAGCATTGCGTCACTAAACTCTTGTTGATCGCCCGTCCATACAAATGGAGGAAGTGTAGTAACATCTTCAATTTGAGGATATCCGCCATTAGCACTCTGACCAAAGCGCATGTATGCATACTGAGTATCGAAACTTAGCGAATCTAATTCAGCAGTAAGAGCATCAATATTAGCAATTACAGCAGCTTGTTCGTCATCCATAGAGCCACTGTTATCTATCATAAATACAATATCAAGAGGTCTGTTTTGTGATTCACGCCATAATTTAAAGCAACCATCAGCTTGATCTATTCCATTTTCAGAAATATCGAGCATGCCTTTTGTGAGATCGTCAATAAATACACCATCTTCGGTGTATTCAAAGTCAACAAAAACTGCATCAGGAAAGTTCGCATCATGAACCGCAAGTACATTAATTGCAGGATTTGGACCTCCGGCTTTTAACAAAGATTGACTCCCTGTTTTTAAACTACTTGGATTACTTACGAGTGTACCTTTTTGAAGTAGTATTTTTCGCACATCCCAACCGGAACTTTCAATACTTGCATCAGAAGTTAAAGTGAGTTTTACAATAATACTTTTACCTGCATATCGAGACACATTAATACTGTTTGTTCGCATGTCAGTTTGACCATCAATTGTAATAACTCTCTTCCAACTGTTACCTCCATCGTCAGAAATTTGAATGGAACCTGCGTCATATTCATTTTCAATAGAGAATGCTTCTGTAATATACAGAATAACTTCTTCTCCGGAAGAAATGTCAGGTACTGTAATTGCAGCACTTTGCATACTTACAGTTGCATTTGCAGCATACGCTCCGGTAGAAACAACACGCTTGTCAGCTTGCAAACTCCAGCCTTGCAAACTCCAGCTTGCTGCTATATCAGAAGCTTGTGCTTCATAAATAATATCTGTGTCTGACAATTCAGTCGCAGATAAAGTTGTGACTTGGGGGAATAACCCCTTTGGTGTAACATCGTCTTGGGAAAAAGCACTGATACTACAGACGGCACATAATATACCAATTATAATTTTTAAAAAATTTGATTGCATAATATAAAATTTAAAATTTAAAAAATGAATTAATTTAGTTTATAGTCATATCTATGACTTGTGAGACGTGGTTTCAGAAGTAGATGTGTGTGATTCGCAGGTATATCTTGTTTATATTTTAATAGCGTTCATGGTGTCTACTCCGAAACAAATTCTGCTTTCCGGCTGGTATTGTTTGCTGAAAAACAGATGAGCATGATTTTTTGTGTAGATGAAGGGTTTATCGAAAAAGTATTTCGTGCCTTTTGATTCTGTATGTTTGCCGATACCTCCTTTTTGTGAGTTAATGACTTATAGATTCTATTGATTCGATATTTGTGATTTTTTCATCTCTAAATAAAGTTATTCAATTACCACAACGAATAATGTAAACATAATCACGTCATTACGAATGAAACAAAGTGGAGTCTGGTAATCTCTGGTTTTAAGATATTAGGTGTTATGTATAAGCTGATTGTGAGATAAAATTCTGTGCCTATTTGCCTTATTTGCACGAGATTCTCACATTTCGCTTCGCTCCGTTAGTAAACGGATACTTTTATTCAGGATGACATGCTTTGTAATCGGCACTACCTTGATTCACCATCAACAGGGTCTTTCGACCACTATTGAGGTGGGTGGGGGGGTATGTGCAATTGTTATATGATTTGTAAAATTGATTTATCTACTTCGATTGAAACAACTTGATTAATATCATTTATTTTTATACCAAACCGTGTCTTTCCTTTTTGTTTTACCAGTACACCTTTACTTCCTGCTAATATACCAGATGTTATAATAACTTTGGTTCCTACAGAAAATTCAGATGATATTGATACATCTTGTCTTGTGTTTAACATTTTTTTTAAATTTTGAATATCTGTGTCTGAAACAACCGAAGGTTTACCATGACAATGCAAGTATGTCACAACATTTCGTGTTTGTATAAGTTCTTGTAATTTGTATTCATAGGTGTTTACAAATAGGTAACTCGGAAACAGAACTTTTTCAATTGTTTTTTTTTGCCTGTTTTTCCAAATTCGTATTTCTTCTATGGTAGGTAGAAATACATCATACTGTTGCATAATCAGTTCTTTGAAAACAACTTTTTCGGCTTAATAGACAAAAAGTAGGCTAATAATCTCCATAACACTTATTATCATTAGCTTTGGAGCAAATAAAAGCTTATGAATAAAAAAAGTGTATAAATTGTAACGGAATAAAT
>JAQICB010000059.1 GCA_027858745.1 Bacteroidales bacterium | reverse complement strand
TGTTGTTTTAATTGTTAAATAAATACATGGAGAATGAAAAACCAATAAAAGTGATATTTCTCAAATCGGCTGAAGAATTCATTGGTAAGCTTGATGAAAAAGCTCGAAACAAGCTATTTAAAGCCATGAGAAAAACACAGGCACGAATTTACGGGCATTGGTTTAAGAAGTTGAAAGGAACAAATGGAATTTATGAATTTCGGATAGATGAAGGCAGTAAGTTTTACCGGCTTTTTGCTTTTTGGAACAAAGAAGGCAAAACAGAAACGCTGATTATTGGTACGCATGGAATTGCTAAGAAAACGAACAAAACCCCGGTAAACGAAATTCAAAAAGCCGAACGATTAAAACAGGAATATTTTGATAACAAATAAAAGGAGAAATTATGGCAGCTAAAAAATATAAGACACTTGAAGAACTTGAAGAAAAGTATATTGGTGTAAAAGGCACACCGGAACGAGACAAGTATGAGTTTGAACTGACAATGGAAATGCTAGGCGAGAAAATTAGAGAAATTCGAAAACGCAGAAACCTTAGTCAGGAAGAACTAGGAAAACTCATTGGGGTACAAAAGGCTCAGGTTTCTAAGCTGGAGAACGGGAGAAGCAGTGCGACTTTAGCGACCATAAACAAAATATTCCGGGCAATGCATGCAAAAGCAAAGTTGCATATTGAATTTGAAGATGAATCCGGTTTGGTAGTTTGATAAAAAATACCAGCCCATAACAGCAAATATATCAGCTGCGAGTTTAACGCGCCAGAGAAGCGCAGCCGCTACATATTTTCGGACCGTCAGAGCCTGGCACTGATCTTCGATATATCCAAGCATTATTAGGTCATAATTCCAGCAAAACAACCGAGATATATACCCACGTCACGATAAAAAGATCACAAAACATTCTTATTCCCTTGGATTATTTGTAATTTTTTGGTATATTTGCTAGGAAACAAAGCCGGTGTCAACCGTTTTTACACATACAATGTTAGTTGTATAAAAACGGTTTTTCCGATGGTATGAACGAGTTACCAACAAGGTGAAGAAACTAGATAAACCAAATTTTATAATAAAAACTGAAATGGAAGAAAAAAGATTACACACGTTATTTTTTCTAATAAAGAAATCTAAAAAATATTTCTTCTTAGTTATAGCCCTATTTGTTTTTGAAATATTAGCAAATGCACAGTCCTTAACTGCTGTGTCTGCTATTGGCAGTGCCTCAACAACTAGTTCTACTTTTTCTACAGTTACAGGTGCTTCAGTTACAGTTGATGCTACAGATATTAATTCTATTCTCGTTGTTGCAACTTTTCAATTGGACTTATCTTTTGCTAGTGCTGCTGTTAGAGATGCAGGTTATAGAATTGTTGATAATAGTGATGAAAACAATATTAATAGTGGAGAAATTCATAGAAGTTTATCAAATGCCAAAAGTACAGATTTTGGAATTGGCTCAGTTGTATATATTTTTGATGTTAGTGGTGTATCGGGCGACAAAACATATGTACTACAGCACAATATAAGCAGCAATAAAAATCTGGGTACTAATGCAACCATTGTTGCTATAGCTTTAAAAAGTGATACAGAGCATTTAAAGAATGATGTTAAAAGAGTTAGCTCTCCGATTACCATGGGAACTTCATGGGAATCAGTTACGGGAAGTGAAACAACAGTAATTACTTCAACTGTAGCAGGAGGATTTTACGTTGCTGCATCAATTGAAAGCTTAACAACATCTTTTAATACATCAGCAGTTGCCGAATGGAAATTACAATATAAATATGGTGCAGCAGGCTTATGGACTGATCTGTCTCCTACTATTCAAAGATCAATGTCAAATGCATCTGATATAGGTATTATTAATCTTGTAGGTTCATTACCCGATTCCAGTCCTGCTGGCGATTATTATTTTCGAATAATGCATCAACAAACTTCTACATTAAGTACTATAAATTCAGAAGCAGCAAATATCGTTGCAGTATCACTAGGTACTACAACGGGAATTTTTCCTGTTTTTTCTGAATTAGCAACTGGAGTAACTACTACAAGTACAACAATGGTTAATGCAGTCACGGCAACAATGACCCCTGCTTTAAATGCCGATTTATTTCTTCATGCCCAGTATACAATGAATGCCTCAGACGCATCTAATTCTCCATCTTATGACCTTTTTGTTAATAATTCTATTTTTGATGGTGCTAATCAAAATAGATTCATTAGTAGTAGTTCAGATTTTGGATCTGGAGCTTCCGTTGGCTTGGCATCAGGCCTTACTGCAAATACGACTTATGATATAAGCTTACGGCATTTATCTACATCAGGAGTTGCTTTAACATCAAATAATTTATCTCTTAATGGTTTTGGATTAAAAACAAACAGTGTCCCTTTGCCAATTAGGTTGCTTTACTTAAATTCCCAGTGTGGTCAAGATTCAGAAATCATTGTAAAATGGTCTACAGCTTCAGAAACAAACAATGATTATTTCACTTTATATAGAAGCAACGATGGTATTAACTGGATTGATATAGCAAGAATAACAGGTGCAGGAAATACTAATGCGGTTATGCAATATAAATTTGTTGATAAAAAACCATCATTACATGATACATATTATAAGCTAAAGCAAACCGATTATGACGGAAAATCTGAAGAATTTAAGATTATTTCTATCTATTGTAAGTATAATCATAAAAGAATAAAAATATATCCAAATCCCGCTAAAGACTATTTAACATTAAGCTTTAACAATGAACATCAAATTATAAAACCATTGAAAATTCAAATTTACAATAGATCAGGGCAAGTGTGTTATTCTCAAATTTTTTATAGTAATGAAAATGAAAACTTGCATAAAATTATTTTACCGAGCACTTTAAAACCTGGTGTTTATTTTTTTCATTCAATGCTCGGTGAAGATTATTTTTACACAAGTCAATTCACTATAATTAATTGAATCGACTCAATAAACGGGAGATTGCAAATTTGATTATTAAAATGATTAGAAAACAATAACACCCAGTTGGTAACAAAAAATAAAAATCATTAAAACGCTTTCTATTAAGAACGTTATTGGCAGCTTAAAAGACGACACAACAGATAAAAAGAAGTAAAAATGAAGAAACTAATATTTACACTTACGATAATAGCAACAATTACAAGTTGTGACTTGAAAACCAACAAATCAAAAAATATGGTAGAACAAAAAAATCAATCGGACAAAAATCTTTCGCAACAAGACACAACACCAAAAGTGACAGGAATTGGTGGAATTTTCTTTTCCTCAGATAATCCTGAAAAGACGAAAGAATGGTATTCTGAAAATTTGGGAATTGAAGTAAATCAATGGGGTTCAAGCTTTGAATTCAGAAACGCAAACAGACCAGACGAAATAAACTACTTGCAATGGAGTCCGTTCAAACAAGGAAGTGAATATTTTGCCCCTTCAAAAAAGGAATTTATGATAAACTACAGAGTCCAAAATATAGAAGGACTTGTAAAGAAACTCAAAAATAATGGAGTAACAATCGTTGATAGCATAGAAACATTTGACTACGGAAAATTTGTCCATATTATGGATGCGGAAGGAAACAAAATAGAACTTTGGGAACCAATCGACAGTGTATTTACT
>JAQICB010000038.1 GCA_027858745.1 Bacteroidales bacterium | reverse complement strand
ATCAAGGCAAATTATTGAATAATAGCGAGCTATTGTGAAATAATTTAACGCAGAAAAACTGTTTTTTATGCAAAGCATACTTTTCCCGCTTATAAACAGCCATCTTCAGCTCAAAAATAATTTATAATAACCCGTTATTATAAATTATTTTTGATTGAACCTCACTATTTATAAGCGTTCTGAACCTAAAAAATTATATCGAACTCAGGTTGAAAGGAATTAAAAAAGAAGAAGAGTGTTATGCACAATGTAAAAAAAATAATCAACTTTAATTATAATGTAGTGACGTTTATTGTTCTATCATATCAAGCATGATTCGGTATGTTTCGAATAGGGTAATATCTTTTTTGAGACTAGAATGCCAGTTATTAATTTTTGCTTGTTTTACCGAATCCAATCCGGCATCGTTTGTCTTCACTACGTTAAATGTCGTGTCAATATATAAATCAGTTAGCTGTTTTCCTGCTTTACTATATTTCTCCGATAATTTTGATTCATGTTCTTGACGTAGTTTATATGCATCAATTTCTAATTCAATTGTGTTTGTTTCCTTTTTGTCAGCAAGCCATTCAGACGCTTCGTTCACAAGAATAAATGCTGAATCCTTTTCAACTCGGCGTTCTGATTTACGGTGAAGTTTTTTCATGTTTTCTTTATCCGCCCAGCTTGAATATTTTAATTTATCTATTTCTGTCCATGCCAGCGGATAATCTAAATCTTTTTCGCCAATATCCAGATGTTGATATACATCTGGTAATATAATGTCAGGAGTTACACCTCGCAATTGAGTAGAACCACCGTCTATTCGATAAAATTTTTGTATTGTTAGTTTTAAGCTACCAAGAGGTTTGAGTGCATTGAATTTATTTGGAACAGCCCGGTCTATATCGACAAATCGTTGTACCGTACCTTTTCCGTATGTTGATTGAGTTCCCACAATTACTGCTCGTTTGTAGTCTTGCATTGCGGCAGCTAAAATTTCAGATGCTGATGCACTAAAGGTGTTCACTAAAATAACAAGAGGACCTTTATATTGAATGTCTGCATCGTTATCTTTAAGCACTTGTTTGCTTTTGCCCACCATAACTTGCACAACGGGACCTTTTTCAATAAATAGCCCTGCTATATCAACTACACCGGGTAAAGAGCCACCGCCGTTGTCTCGCAGGTCTACTATAATTCCTGAAACATTTTGTGTGTTGAGTTTATCTATTTCTTTTTTCATGTCATCAGCACAATTCCTGCCTTTACGGTCGTTCATGTCAACATAAAATTGAGGAAGAAAAATATACCCAATGCGTTTTTTTTGATTGTCTTTTGACGATATTACGGCAGAACGTACATACTGGTCTTCGAGTTCTACTACATCTCGGGTAATGGTAATTTCCTGCGTACTACCAGCAACTTTTTTTACCGTAAGGGTTACTTTTGTGCCTTTTGGTCCGCGAATTAACTGAACTGCTTCGTCGAGACGCATATCGGAAATGTCTACCGGTAATTCACCCTCTTGTGCTACTTTCAAAATTAAATCGTCGGGTTGTAAATCACCCTGTTTCCACGAAGGACTTCCCGGTACAATATTTACTACTCGAATATATCCGTCTTTTTGAGATAATGTTGCTCCAATTCCTTCTAATTTTCCTGAAATGCGAATGTCAAAATCTTCTTTGTTTTTAGGGGCAAAGTAGTTTGTGTGTGGGTCATAGGAAGACGTAATGCTGTTGAGATACGTCGAAAAACGATCGTCTTCAGTAATTTTTTCGATGCGGTCAAATCGGTTTTCGTAACGTTTGCGAATATTCTCACGTGCTTTTATTTCAAGCTCTTCAAAAGTTTTAATTGTCACGGTATCAGAATCTTCTAAAGCTTTTTCTTGTTTCTTTTCTAATGAAAGAATGTCATTAATAACTTGGTATTTAAGATATTTTCGCCAAAAATCTCGTAAGGAGTCATTGTTTGCAACAAATTCACGTTCCTCGGTATTTAAAAAGAATGTTTCATTTTTTTTATAGTCAAAAGGTTCTGCCAGTAATTCGGCATAAATAGATTTTATATATTGCTGCTGTTGGTTAATGAGCTCGAACGAAACTAAGAAAAAATTGAGAGATTGATTTTTTATTTCATCATCAATACCATATTTGTAAGTTTTGAGTATGGTTTCTTGTTCGCGGGTAAAGAAGTTTTTGTTGTAATCTAAACTTTTCATGTATAAAGTATACACTTTTTCCGAAAAATCATCATTTATCTCTTGAGGAGAGAAATGAGCCATATTTAAGAGTTCAACAGTTTGTGTGATAAGAAGCTTTTCTTTTTTTGTTTTATCGTTCAGGTAGTTAGATGAGAACAGAACGATAAATAAAATCGGAAAAAGAAGTATGAGAAGTTTACGAAATAATGTCATTTGTCTATTTTTTTGAATGTATTTTTAATTGTAACGAAAATACTAATTAATTTCTTATCTCATGAAGGATTTTAATATATTTTTTAATGGCATAATTGTTGGTTACAGAAAAAATATTACTTTATTTTTAATTTTTTTAAAATCTATTATTATGAATTCTTTATATCGTATACTTATTATTTCTATAGCATTTTTAAGTTCATGTACCTATTATGGCCCCGAAGCAGAAGATGGTGAGGCATTTTTGAAAATTAATTGGGTCGATCGTGAGCCTGTGTATGTTGATCCGGCAGGTGCTGTTCCAAATAATTTTAGATGGAATACTTATTATAAAACATATCCCGGTATATATTATGTGTATTTTGAGTATGAATATTTGTCTTCGCGCGGAACAATCGTATATCCTTATGAAATTGAGATTGAGGTGTGGAATTATGAAGCTGAAAGTAATTACGATGTTGGCGATGATGTTTTCTTTGAACTTGAGTTATTCCCTGATGGTTATTTCGATTATTATTATGATGTGGAACATAAAAATATGCAGATTGAAGATTCTCTTTTGACTCAAAAAATTGAAGTAAGTAAAAAACGAGAACTCAAAAATGGTGTTGGTATAGAATATACCGTGTATAAATTACCCGAGTTTGTTAAAAAATAAATGTACGGGTAAGATGTTTAAAAGCAGGTGTCTGAATAGGCACCTGCTTTTTTTATTTACCAATCTCGCATCAGCAAGTTTTAGCGAAGCGTAACTTGTGGCAACAAATCTTGCATTTGTATGTATTGTGAAGTATAAATTAGAGCGAAAAATGTTTGTAATTTGAATTTCTACATGTTACAAACTTGCAATTTGCTATCCCAATTATTATAGCAGAAATCTCAGTTTCTTACGATTTTATCATTATAAGTATCATTTTTATTTGACTTTCGGCCACAATTGCATGGGGAATATTCGCCGGCATAACAATCATTTCGCCTTCTGAAATGGTATGTTCTTCGGAGTTTATGCTTACTTGTGCGGTTCCTTCAACTATTTGCACCAATGCATCAAAAGGAGCGGTATGCTCGCTCAAAAATTGACCTTTGTCAAAGGCAAAAAGGGTCACATTTCCTGTTTCTTTTTTACTGATTATTTTACTTACAATAGCATCGTCTGCATATTGAATTGATTTTTTCATTGAAAATGGTTGAGCCTGTGCAAAACCTATATTACTGTTATCTACAGATATTCCCATATTTTTTGTTTTTTTTTGTAATGTAAAAATGAATTTTACCAATTTAATTATTAACCTGAGTTCGATATAATTTTTCTGTCGTATGATTTACTCAAACATTTCATCTTCTATGAGAATTTTCATATCCTCATCTACGGTACCAATACCTGCAATGCCAAATTTTTCTATTAATACCTGTGCAACATTTGCTGATAAAAATGCCGGTAATGTTGGTCCGAGGTGAATATTTTTAACTCCCAACGAAAGTAAAGCAAGAAGTACAATTACCGCTTTTTGTTCGTACCACGCTATGTTATATGCGATTGGTAATTCATTAATATCATTGAGTTCAAAAATTTCTTTAAGTTTAAGAGCAATAACCGCCAATGAATAGGAATCGTTACATTGTCCGGCATCGAGAATTCGCGGAATGCCGTTTATGTCACCTAATGGTAATTTGTTATACCGGTATTTTGCGCAACCGGCAGTAAGAATTACAACGTCCTGCGGAAGTTTTTGGGCAAATTCGGTGTAGTATTCACGCGATTTCATACGCCCGTCACAACCTGCCATGACAACAAATTTTCGAATTGCTCCGCTTTTTACGGCATCTACAATTTTGTCTGCAAGTTGAAATACCTGGTTGTGTGCAAAACCACCGATAATTTCTCCTGTTTCTATTTCTGTCGGAGGTGGTAATGTTTTTGCGTGTGCAATTATTTGTGAAAAATCTTTTGATTTGCCATCAACTCTGTCGGAGATGTGAACGCAACCTTTGAAGCCCGATGAGCCGGTTGTGTATATTCGTTCCATGTACGATGATTTTGGCGGAACAATACAGTTTGTGGTAAATAATACCGGACCGTTGAATGTTTCAAATTCTTCTTTTTGTCGCCACCATGAGTTTCCGTAATTACCTACAAAATGCTTATATTTTTTGAATGCCGGATAGTAGTGTGCCGGAAGCATTTCGCTGTGTGTATACACGTCAACACCGGCTCCTTCGGTCTGTTTTAGCAATTCTTCCATGTCTTTTAAGTCGTGACCGCTAATAAGAATTGCCGGATTCTTTCGTACACCAAGATTTACTTTTGTTATTTCAGGATTCCCATATGCTTCGGTGTTTGCCGAATCGAGTAGTTCCATAACTTGTACCCCGTACGAGCCGCATTCGAGTGTTAAGGCGACTAATTCATCAACTCCCACATCGTTTCTCGTTGTGGCATACAAGGCTCGGTGCATAAATGCAAATGCCGATGCATTGTGTTTACCCAAATTGTGTGCATGTTCTGCGTATGCAGCCATACCTTTTACTCCAATTAATATAAGTGATTTGAGCGAACGAATATCTTCATCTTTTTCGTTTAAAACTCCAACTAACAGACTTTGAGCTAAAATCTGCTCATCTGTTTCCGATACAATTGTTGCTTCATCAGGTAATGTGTCGGAAAATGAAATGCCTGCATCTTCTAGTTTTTTTCGTAAATCGTTTCGTACTTTTTGACCTTCTTTAATTTTTTCGATGATTTTTGCATCGTCAAAATTTGCATTGGTAATGGTGGTGAATAATGCTTCAAAATTATACACATCTGCCGTGTGGCAGTCAATATTTTTTTCGTGTGCCGTGTGTGCAAAAAACGATACACCTTTCGCAGTGTACACTAATAAATCTTGCAAATTTGAAACTTCATCGGTTTTACCACAGACACCTTTAACTGTGCAGCCGGTGCCTTTTGCTGCTTCTTGACATTGAAAACAAAACATACTCATAATTATACTTTTTTTTAAATGGTTTCTGTACTGTGTGAACTTAGTCTTTATTAATTTGAATGACTTCAACAGGGCATTCTTCTGCTGCTTGTTGAACGGCTTCAATGTATTGTTCGATATCTGCGTCAGATATAACTTCTGCTATATCATCCTTCATCTGAAATATTTCCGGACAGATTTCTGCACATAATCCGCATCCAATACATCCTTCTTCAATTTTTATATTCATAAGAGTCTTTTTTTTGTAGTTATACAATTATTTTATACCCATTTCTCTTCGAGAATTTCTCCCCGAACACTTACAACAATAGCTTTTATTGGGATTTTTCGTGTTGCCTGATTTGCTGCTTGTTGTGCGATTTGTAATAAACCGCCACAGCAGGGAACTTCCATTATCATTACACTTAATGTGTTGATGTGTGCATTGTCTATCATTGCAGTGAGTTTGTCAATATAACTCTCGTTGCTGTGGTCTAATTTCGGGCAGGCAATAGCCAAGCTTTTACCTTGTAAATGCTTGTCGTGAAAATTACCAACCGAAAAGGCAACACAATCTGCTGCCAATAGCACATCTGCATTGGTAAAATATGATGCCTGCGGATTAACCAAATGTAACTGAACCGGCCATTGTTGCAGCTGCGATTGTCCACTTACTTGCTCGTCGAGTGACACATTTCCGGAACTAAAATTCATTGTTTGGCTTCCCGGACAGCCTCCATGTGAATTGTGCATAGTAGTAATTTTTTGATGTTTAGTTTGTTTCGGCTGTGCAACTTGTGCAACAACTTCTTCAACATTAAAGTGTATAGAATCCTTATTCGCGTGAAGATATGTTATACCTTCATTGAGAAAGTCTGTTTCGTTATGATCTAATAAATGTTGGAGGTGAGCAATAACTGTATTTTTACCTTTTTCAACCATCAGCTGTATTGCTTTGGTTTCGTTATACGGTTCCGCTTCTCGTTTTTCAATTGTTATTGCACCAACCGGACAATGTCCGATACAAGCACCAAGTCCGTCGCAAAGCAAATCGCTTATTAAACGGGCTTTGCCGTCAATCATTTGCAAGGCACCTTCGTGGCAGTTGGGGATACATTCTCCGCATCCGTTACACACATTTTCGTCTATTGTCACTATTTCTCGTATCATGTTTTTCTTATTTTTATACAAATATAGCGGGTAAATAGTGGTAATTTTGTAACAATTGTTACAATTACTGGTTTATTGCTAAAAAAAGTAATGAATTTTTTGTAATTGTTTTGTTAAGTGTTTGATTAATAAGTTTTTATTATGAATATGCAATGTCTAAAAATAGTTGAACCCTGTAACGAACATTGTAGTTTTTGTTTTTTACAGTATACTGATCTGATGAGTTCTGAGAATTTGTTTCATGGATTGTCACATCAAGAAGTGGGGGCTGTTGTGAAATCAGTTCATCATCAGGTTCGGAATTTTTCGAAAGGAGAAGTTGTTGTGCATGAGGGTGATACCTGCGATAATCTTATTTTTTTGCTAAGTGGTGTGGTACGAACCGAATTTATGAGTTCGGAAGGGCAGGTGTTTGTGGTTGAGCAATTAGAAGCTCCGGCTACACTTTTTCCGGCTTCTCTCTTTTCTTCGGAACGCATTATTCCCGTAAGTGTACATGCCGACACTGATTGCCGAGCACTGTATTTGCCACGAGAATCGATACGTGAAGTCCTCTCGAAAACACCGGTGGTGATGACCAACTTTTTACGAGTCTTGTCCAATCGTCTGCAATTTTTAACTACCAAAATGAAAATGTTTCAGTTTTTAACTCTGCGAGGGAAATTTATTCGGCATATTTTAGAATTACATCATGTGCAACAATCAGATGAACTTATTTTACAGCATTCTCAACAGGAATTAGCAGAAATTTTCGGAGTTGCCCGTCCTTCACTTGCTCGGGTAATTCGTGAATTGCATAATGAGGAATTATTATATGCCAAAGGAAAAAAAATTAAGATTATTGATAAACAAAAATTACAACAGCAAATGAAATAATAGAGCGACAGCGGAATGTAAAAATCTCATGCACATACACTGTGGTTTTAAAAGGCATAAGACAAAAAAGTAATATCAAAGATAAGCATTATAACATTCCGATATCGGAGAGAAAATTCATGAATTTGCCCGAACCCGTATCACTCATTATTTGTAAATTGACAATTATTTCCCTGCGGGTTGACAGAACGGATATGTCATGGCGTGTCATTACAAGTCATTTTTTTAAATAAACATTTTGACGAATTGATATAAAAATAAATTTTACTATTACTTTTGCAGAAAAGTTACACAAAAAATATGAAACAACACGTATATATTGAGACCTATGGCTGTCAGATGAATATTAATGATAGTGAGGTTGTTGCGTCTATTTTACACGATACAGGATTTGAATATACAACTGATATTCAACAGGCAGATCTAATTTTACTGAACACCTGCTCTATTCGTGATCATGCCGAAAATAGAGTGTTTCAACGCTTGCATGACATTAAAAAAATTCGCCGACAAAAAAAGCATGTTTTAATCGGGGTTATTGGCTGTATGGCAGAACGCCTGCGAGATCAATTGTTTGGACATGATATAAAAACAGATATTGTTGCCGGACCGGATTCATATCGAAATTTACCCGAATTATTACTTGATGCACAGTCGCACAAACAGGCTATTAACGTAAAACTTTCACGAACTGAAACCTACAAAGAAATAATTCCCTATCGAATTGACGGAGTACAGATTTCTACCTTTGTCTCAATTATGCGCGGCTGCAATAATTTTTGTACTTATTGCATAGTTCCCTATACGAGAGGGCGGGAGAGGAGTAGAGATGTGCAGTCCATTCTCAATGAGGTGTTAGATACCGTGAAAAAGGGGTATAAAGAAATAACACTTTTGGGACAAAATGTAAATTCCTATAACTATGACGATAATGGATCCCGTATTTTATTTCCCGATTTGTTACGACGAGTTGCCAGATTAGTTCCGGACACCCGTATACGTTTTTCTACTTCACATCCGAAAGATATGGATGATGAATTGTTGCACGTAATGACCGAGTGTGATAATGTGTGTAAATGGGTACACTTGCCGGTACAGAGTGGAAGTAGCAGCGTATTGAAACGCATGGGACGAACGTATGATAGAGAATGGTATTTGCAACGTGTGGCAGCTATTCGTAAGATTGTTCCCGAAGCGTCTATTACCTCAGATATAATAGCCGGATTTTCTGGCGAAACAGAAGAAGAGCATCAGGAAACCTTATCATTAATGAAAGAAGTTGGTTTCGATTTGTCGTATATGTTTAAATATTCCGAACGTCCCGGTACCATTGCCGCACGCGATTTCGAAGATGATGTGCCCGAAAATGTTAAGACCCGCAGGTTAAATGAAATTATTACCCTGCAAAAAAAGATTTCAGCCGAATGTTATGAGAATGACAAGGGAAAAGACTTCGTTGTTTTGGTAGAAGGCGTTTCCAAAAAATCTGACCAAGAATTAAAAGGACGCAATTCACAGAATAAAACAATAATTTTCCCACGTAAACATGCAAAAATTGGAGAATATGTTACTGTTCGCATTACCAAAACAAACTCGGCTACCTTAAAAGGTGAGATTGTTGGGTAGATTCTATTCAATTTTCCACATGCCTTTGTTATTTTACGTGCAGAAAAATTATGTATATGTGAAAAAGGCATAATGCAAAGCAGCTGAATACTTATTGTTTCTCTTTTAACAAGTCTCTAATTTCTGATAGCAATTCTATATTTTTCGGTGTTGGAACGGTAGTATCTTTTTCATTTTCTGCCTTGCTTTTCAATTTATTAAATACCTTAATTACTAAAAAAACGGTAAATGCAATAATGATAAAATCAAAAAATACCTGAATAAAATCACCATATTTTATAACAATTAATTCTTGCAAAATATTTCCAGTATTGTCCGTTATTTCCTTTTGAAGGACAAATTTCAAATTCTGAAACTTCACATTTCCTATTATTGAACTAAATATTGGTAGTATGATGTCGCTAACTAAAGATGATACTATCTTGTTAAATCCGACACCAATAATAATTCCTATTGCCATATCAAACATGTTCCCTTTAATGGCAAATTCTTTAAATTCTTTTATTATTTTCATTATATCTATTTAATTGTTTGGTAGCTCTTTGCCTCTATGCTGAGCCTTCTTTGTTTATTTTATGAGTTTATGAAAATGTTCAATATTAGTTTGATTTCCTTGTATGTAAATCATATCTCCTTGTTTCAGTATTTCTTCCGGTTGTATGCTTTCCAACATTTCATTTTTTCTCTTAATACCTAAGATGTTTATTCCATATTCTGCCCGTATGTTTAATTCTTTTAATGGTTTTCCTAATAATTTATTACTATCAGCATTAATCCTCAAACACGTAATGTTGAAATCCGCTAATTCATTTGGCCGATAGGTTTTCGGACGTTTTATGTCACCTTTAAATAATTGGTAATTGTCTGCTCTGACTTTTTCGATAAGGTGTTCAATATCGCTTTCGGGTACAAGAAAATTTTGAAGAACATTGGTAAATATTTTTATTGATGTTTCAAATTCTTCAGGAATCACTTTATCTGCACCTAAGGCAATTAATTCGGCTGTTTCTTTTACGTATCTCGTCCGCACAGCTAAATAGAGCGAATCGGAGTGAGAACGAACATTTTTAATGATGCTTTGAGTTGCAAAGTTGTTGGAAATAGCAATAACAGCCGCTCTCGCATTTGAAAGACGCACCGTTTCGAGTATGTGGTCTTGGGTGGCATCGCCGAAAATTATAGGTACTCCTTTTTCTTTTTCGCGTTTAACCGTTTCAGCATTCATTTCGATTACAACATAGGGAATATTACTTGCTGCTGCTGCTTTTGCTAAATTACTTCCATTCACTCCATATCCAATTATGACTAAATGATTATTCAATTCGTGAGAGGAAATATCGGCTTTACTTTCTTCTGAAACTACCGTGCTGTCAAGTCCTAACTTTTTCGAAACGCCTATAAATCTGTTAGTAATATTCTCCGAAAAAATGATAACAAAGGGGGTTAATATCATGGAAATGATGGAAACAGATAGAAAATATTGGTTGGTTTGAGCAGTCAATAAATTATATTCTATGCCCACTTTTGAGAGAATGAACGCAAATTCTCCAACCTGAAAAAGCGATAATCCGGTAAGAAGTACGGTACGAGTTGGATATTTTAGAATTGCAACAGCTGTTGCTGCAATGGTAGATTTAATAATAAATACAGCTAAAACCAACACTAAAATGATGGGCATGTTATGTAGAAAAAAATTCAAATCAAGCAACATTCCTACCGAAACGAAAAAGAAGCTTGTAAAAAGTTCCCGAAAAGGTAGAATGATGCTTGTGGCTTGATGACTGTATTCCGATTCAGAAACAATCAGCCCCGCAAGAAAAGCACCTAATGCTAAAGACAATCCGGCTTCTGATGTGAGAAATGCAATTGCAAAACAAAGTGTGATAGTAAATAAAAGGAAAAGCTCTTTACTATTAGTTTTTGCCACCGCGTGCATCAGCCATGGAACAACATACCGAGCACTGACAAAAGTGATTGCAAGAACAACAGCAGACTTTAAAAGGAGCGATACAATACTTACCCAAATTTTTGCTGATTCTCCTGCTATCATTGGTGTGACAAGCATCATTGGCACTACAATAATGTCCTGAAAGATTAAAATTGCCAATGCATTTCTTGCAAAAGGTGCTGTAATCTGCTGTCTGTCTTGTAAGGTTTTTAGCACTATTGCTGTGCTCGATAAGGAAAAAAGAAAACCAACAAAAACAGACTCATTCCATGAGTTACCCAAAAAGTAATATACAAGTCCTGCAATAAGTACGGTAATACCTACCTGTAAAAAACCGCCTATAAAAACGGTTTTTTTAATTGAAGCTAATTGCTTTATCGACAATTCCATGCCAATTACAAAGAGCAATAGAATTACCCCAATTTCAGACAGGATTTCTACTTGCTCTACGGCATTAATGAGGCTTAAGCCAAAAGGACCTATAATGATTCCTGTTAGCAGAAAACCTATTATAGACGGAAGTTTGAGCTTTTGGAGTGCAAAAACAATTACGACCGAAAAACCTAAAAGGATGAGTATGTCTTGGAGTAATGGTAAATGCATTAGCTTATTTTTTTTCAATATACTTATGTTTGCTCATAAAATGCTAACTGTAATTGAGTGAAATTATGAATCAATAAGATTTTTTCGATGTTATTACGTTAACTGTCATAGTTTAAAAAAAATCCGTATACGTGTTTTATCCTGAGGTGCAAATTTAGTTCGCCGTAAAACTACGACCGGCGTTTTAATTTTTTAATAAAACTACATGATTTTTTTTACATTGAGAAGAAATCAGCATATTTTTAATCTGTGCGGTATGAAGCTTACAATACCGCTAGCTTTGTTTTTTATGATTATCCGTGTTTGTACCTAAATTCATTTTTATTACTAACAGCAGCCACTAAAAGCCTACCAAATAAGGCTTCTTTAAAGTATCTGCGATTGAACTTATAACAGAATTCAT
>JAQICB010000036.1 GCA_027858745.1 Bacteroidales bacterium | reverse complement strand
TATGTTGAACAGGTAAAAGATTTCGACACCTTTTATTCTGTTGATCAAAATCCAAATTTAAACACTTTGCAAACGGTGTCGTGGAGTAAAGCATATTTAGTAAAAGTTTCTCAGGATTGCACCTTAATATGGCAATAAAAATTCTCTCTCTCTTCATAGTATTTATTTAGGTAGTGAAGGGGGTGTCCTCGCTCGAGGATGCTCCCTTTTTTTTGCTCATCTGCCAATATGTATAGTTCTACATCTAAAATCTTATTCCATTACCTGTCAACCTGAGTTCGACGTAATTTTTCGAATTCAGATTAGCTCCGCTGAGCTCGTCCTTAGTTCTCGGTTGATATAAAATACCTAATAATAGGGATTGTGTGATTTTTTATTAATTCAGTCTTTTGTACTATAATAAAAAATACAAGTACAATGAACATACATAGATTTTTAATTTTGATATTATTACCTTTTTCAATTTCAGCTCAAAAAACTGATACCCTTTTTTATGATGGCTTTAGTTTTAATGGTGACTTATATGTTGATGGGGTGTATAATTATTCCGGCGAAATTAAACAAGGAACTGGGTATGCGGCTATGGGACTTGCTAAAGTAACGTGGACAAGTGATAATGCAGGATTATGGAACGGAACAGAAGTGTTATTTTCAATTTCTCCCCTTGTAGGTTCATATCCAAGCGATGATTTAGTGGGAGATTTTCAAGGTATATCAAATATTGATGCCGGAGGTAATTATATATGTTTTCAGGAAGTATGGATCAAACACAATTTTAAGCATTTTTCGATAAGTGCCGGACTGCATGATGCTAATTCTTTGTTTGCAATAAGCGAACATGCAACATTGTTTATAAATGGCTCTTTTGGTATTCCTTCGCTCATTGCTGAAAGTGCCGTTGCACCATTATTCCCCTTAACTGCTCCGGGGATAGACTTAGAAATACCATTGGGAGATAAACTTGCATTCAACACAGCGGTGTACGATGGTATGCCAACTGATTTTGAAGATAATCCCTATAATCTTTCGTGGAGTCTTTCTCAAAAAGATGGGCTGTTGTCTCTGAATGAATTGGTAATACAACATGCTTCAGGATATAATAAAATTGGGTTCTTTTACCATTCGGGAACGGCTGTGTATAACGAAACAACCGAATTGTATGATACAGTTTTTGAACATAATTATGGTTTGTATGCTATTTCCGATCAGGAAATATGGAAAAATAACGATAATTCAAAATCAATTTCTACCTTTGTTCAAATTGTAATGTGTCCGCAAAGAATTAACGAACATAGTGCGTATGTAGGAGGAGGGTTCGTGTTTACAGGTTTCGATTCAAAACAAAATTCAATATTCGGGCTGGCATTGGCTCATGCACAATGTGACACTCATAGTCTTTCAGAGACGGTGATAGAACTTTCGTATGCATATCAAATAACCGAACAGATTTCTATTCAGCCCGATATACAATATGTGTTAAATGAATCTGTATCATATCCCTTGGTTGGTTTGATGCGTTGTGGTATTGAATTTTAAAATATACAATTATGGCGGTATTAGCAGATTTACAAAATCAAGAATGTGGTGTAATAAGTAAAGTAATGGGCTATGGTGCGTTTCGAAAACGTATCAACGAAATGGGCTTTGTGGTTGGCACTAAGGTTACGGCTATTAAAAAAGCTCCTTTGCAAGACCCTGTTGAATACGAAATTATGAGCTATCGCGTGTCGCTTCGGGAATCTGAAGCTCGAAGAATAGAAATTGTTTCGAAAGACCATGCCGATGAAATTGAAGATATTCCGTATAATGGTACAATTACCGAAGAATTACTCCAACAAACTGTTCAGACTAAAACAAAGCATATTTCGATAGCTCTGGTTGGTAATCCGAATTGCGGAAAAACAACCTTGTTTAATTATGCCACAGGAAAGCACGAACGGGTCGGGAATTATGGCGGTGTAACAGTAGACGTAAAAACGGCAAAAATCAAAAAGTTTGGATATACCTTCCATATTACTGATTTACCGGGCACCTATTCTTTGTCTGAATATTCTCCCGAAGAATTGTTTGTTCGTTCGCATCTTGCTCAAGCTATGCCTGATGTGGTAATTAATGTAATTGACACCTCTAATATTAAGCGTAATTTATATTTAACAACTCAATTGATAGATATGAATATCAAGGTTGTGGGTGCCTTAAATATGTATGACGAACTGGAAAATAAAGGTGATGACTTTGATTATACTAAATTAGGCACATTACTCGGTATTCCTTTTGTGCCCACAACTGCTTCCAAAGGAAAAGGTTTGGATGAATTGTTGCAAAAAGTTGTTTCGGTGCATGCCGAACAAGAACCTACTTTACGACATATTCATATTAATTATGGTTATGATATAATGGATGCTATTCGTACAATTCGTGTCGAAATAGACAAGCATCAGCGGGTTTCCGATATTTACCATAAACAATATATTGCTCTAAAATTATTAGAAAAAGATTCTGCTTTTACTGAGGAAATTGTTAAAATTCCGGAAACGAAATCAATTATTGAATGTGCTCAAAAGGAACGAAAAAAAATTGAAAAAAAATATAATGATTCTGCTGAAACTATTATTACCGATGCAAAATATAGTTTTATTCGTGGGGCTCTCAAAGAAACGTATACGCTTTCGAAACACAAACAAAATAAGGCTCTCAATAAAGGTTTAGATGCTTTGTTGACGCATAAATGGTTTGGCTTTCCTGTATTCCTCTTTTTTATGTGGGCTATGTTTCAACTTACTTTTTCTCTCGGGAGTTACCCTATGGATTGGATTGATTCCGGTGTAACGACCTTAGGACAAGTTATTGGAAACAATTTGCAAGACGGAATGTTGCGGGATTTAATTGTTGACGGAATTATTGGTGGTGTCGGTGGTGTTATCATATTTTTGCCGAATATTCTCATTCTGTTTTTTTGCATCTCTCTTATGGAAGATACCGGATATATGGCTCGTGCTGCGTTTATTATGGATAGAATAATGCATAAAATGGGACTTCACGGAAAATCATTTATTCCACTTTTAATGGGGTTTGGATGCAATGTGCCGGCTATTATGGCAACGCGAACACTTGATAATAAAAAGGATAGAATTCTTACTATGCTCATTATTCCTTTTATGTCGTGCAGTGCTAGACTTCCGGTTTATGTTTTACTGATTTCCGCATTTTTCCCCTTTTATCAAGGTCTTATTCTGTTCGGTATTTATGTAATTGGCGTACTGATATCTGTTGTGGTAGCTCTCGTTTTTAAACGTATTTTCTTTGCAAAAAAAGATGTGCCGTTTGTAATGGAATTACCACCCTATCGCAAACCAACACTTCGAAATACTCTCATTCATATGTGGGGAAAAAGTGTGCAGTATATTCAAAAAATGGGAACAGTTATCTTGGTTGCTTCAATTTTAATATGGGCTTTAGGCCATTTTCCAAGAAATGCTGAGCACGAACAAAAATATGAGGCTCAAATTGAGCAGATAAACCAAAACCAAACAATTTCTGAAGAAGAAAAACAAGAAGATATTATCGCTTTACAAATTGAACAAAAATCTACTCATCTTAAACAATCGTATATTGGGAGAATAGGTCACGCTATAGCTCCTGTTTTGTACCCAATAGGATTTGATTGGAAAATTGGTGTAAGTATTTTCACTGGTTTAGCGGCTAAAGAAATAGTGGTAAGCACAATGGGTGTATTGTATCAATCTGATTTGGAGGCTGATGAAGAATCGGTGAGTTTGCAAAATCGTTTGCAAGAGCAAGTTCACGACAGTGGACCACTCAAAGGTCAGAAGGTGTTTACGCCACTTGTTGCTTTTGCCTTAATGTTGTTTGTGCTGATTTATTTTCCCTGTGTGGCAGTAATTGCAGCTATCAAGCGTGAGGCCAATTGGAAATGGGCGGTGTTTACCATGTTTTATACAACGGGACTGGCATGGTTGGTATCGTTTGCAACATATCAAATTGGTATGTTATATTAAAAATTACAATTATGATACAAGAAGTAATTACATATATTATTTTAGGAATAACGGCAGCATATATTATGTTTTCACTATTTCGCTTTTTAAAACCGGCATCTCAAAAAACCTCCGGATCATCCGGATGTGCGGGATGTCCGCTTATTGAAAACAATGCGTGTAAAAGTCAACAATGTGTAAAAGAATAAAAGGTATGTTATCAATAATTTCTCCGGCAAAAACAATGGATTATTCACCACAATCTGTGGTAAAGACTCACACAAAACCTGCATTTATAGAATCGGCTAATGAACTTGCAGATATTTTGGTGAAATTTTCAAAAGATGGTTTGCAATCGCTTATGGGTATCAGCCCTAAATTAGCTGAGCTAAATATGCAACGATATCAAACGTGGAAATTCTCGAGTGAAGACGATGCCAAACAAGCTTTGTTTGCATTTAAAGGCGATGTATATGTGGGATTAGATGCCGAAAATGTATCTTCTCATGCCTTCGATTATATGCAACAACATCTGAGAATTCTTTCGGGATTATATGGTGTTCTTCGACCATTCGATTTAATTCTTCCTCACCGATTAGAAATGGGTACATCATTTGCTAATTCTCGTGGTAAGGATTTATATACATATTGGTCAGAAACAATTACACAGTATGTTCAAAACGAGATAGAAAAGAATAATCATAGTCATATAATCAATTTGGCTTCTCAAGAATATGCTAAGGTGATTGATTTTAAACAATTATCGGTTCCGGTAATTACACCGGTATTTAAAGACTACAAAAACGGGAAATTGAAAATTATCAGTTTTTATGCAAAAAAAGCACGCGGAATGATGGTGCGATATATGGCCGAAAATTCCGTTTCAAAACCCGAAGATTTAATAGGATTTGACTACGAGGGATATTTTTACGACGAACAATTATCAAACGGAAAGACCATAGTATTTACCCGATAAAAAAAAGCCTGTTGAAATATTTCAACAGGCTTTTTTATGCTTTAAATACAGTCTGTGTTTTTATAACCTGAGTTCGATATAATTTTTTAGGTTCAGAACGCTTATAAATAGTGAGGTTCAATCAAAAATAATGAAATAATAACGGGTTATTTTAAATCATTTTTGAGCTGAAGATGGCTGTTTATAAGCGGGAAAAGTATGCTTTGCATAAAAAACAGTTTTTCTGCGTTAAATTATTTCACAATAGCTCGCTATTATTCAATAATTTGCCTTGATAAACAGCTTTTT
>JAQICB010000005.1 GCA_027858745.1 Bacteroidales bacterium | reverse complement strand
TGATAATAATGGGCAACCACAAGGGATTGCCCCTACGATTACCATTGGAAATATTATTGGGGCAATTAAATCAATAACAACAAACGCATATATTTGGGGGGGGGTGAAAACCAACCATTGGGAATCGTTTAATGGAAAATTATGGCAACGAAATTATTATGAAAAAATCATCCGAACCAAACAATCATATAACCGTATTTCCGAATATATTAGACAAACCCCGATTATGTGGAAGGATAAGAAAACACACGAAAGATTTGCACGGCAGCGGGGCTTTTTAAATCCTGTATTCCTTTAATCCTTAAAATTAATAATTTATCATTAACCATTATAATGTGTATGTATTATTTAAATTCACAGCCAAAACATACAAGTAAACTCCAAATAATTAATAGTTTTGTATATATTTTAATCCTAAATAAACGAAACATATGAAAGTACTCCTTACCGGCGGAACCGGATTTATCGGTTCGTATGTATTAATGCAATTAGTAAAACAAGGTCACGATGTTACCGTGTTGGCTCGTAATGCTCAGAAAGTCTCGGCATTTACCACAATGAAAAATGTGGAGGTGTTGGAAGTTCCCATGACCGATTTTGAAGGCACCAAACAGGCTTTGCAGGGAAAAGATGCTTGTATTCACGTTGCTCTCAACTACAACGATGAAAGCGGATATGAAATGCTCATGAACGACACGGCACCTTCGGTGTTTTTAGCTTCTGAAGCGGCAAAAGCGGGGGTAAAACATTTCATTTACACATCGTCAACCGCAGCACTCGATAACATATACAGTCTCCCCGACCCTTTTGTAAATTCGGCGGCACAAGATGTTATTTCTGCTCAAACAAAACAAGACCCGCAATCATATTACGGAGCAACAAAAGCTGCGGTGGAAAATTTCTTGTTAGCAATCGGCAGTCAAACAGATATGCGAGTAAATATTATTCGTCCGGGATATACCTTTGGAAACCCTGTTGTAGAAGGAGCATATACCCAACCCGACAGCAGGTTTAAGGATATTGTACAAGCAGCTGTTTCGGGCGAAAAGTTAGAACTGATTAAACACGACGGCACTCAATTTTTATGGGGCGGAGATATTGCAAAAATATACACCGCTGTTTTAGAGGGGAATATGCAGAAAAAGGTGTATTTCGGATTATCTAACCAATTTACCTCCTGGGAATTTATTGCACGTGAAGCTATCAAGCAAAGCAAATCATCGTCAGAATTGATAATTACAGATTTAGGCTGGAATGAAAAACCTATTTTGTTTGATGTATCGGATATTGAAAAAGATTTTGGATTTTCATTTTCACCTCATCCGCACATCGAAGAACATGTGGCGTATTATATAAATTTACTAACATAAAAAAATTGCGTCTTCGCAACTGAGCATAAATTATTTTTTTCGCAAAGATGCGAAGACGCATATATTTTTTCTTGTTTCAACCTTCTTTCACAACAACAAAGTTTCTACGAGAGTAAACAAATGAAATGAAGTATCCACACATAAATGACTCCTCTGTACCGCCACAATTTATACAGATTTTGAATTTATTTTTTTCAGCACTCCTACCAAAATCATACACACAACAAGGGAAATACCGGCAATAACAAAATAATGAAATAATAACGGGTTATTTTAAATTATTTTTGAGTTGAAGATGGCTGTTTATAAGCGGAAAAAGTATGCTTTTTATATCAACCGAGGACAAAGGACGAGCTCAGCGGAGCTAATCTGAACTCGAAAAATTACGTCGAACTCAGGTTACTAGTGTCATAATTTCTGCACTCCTTTCAAATTAATTATACATTTATTTTAATTCAATTTTTTTATTTTCGTTTCTCATTGTTCAAACCATATACCAGAAAATTAATAATTTTCAACAAATTACTAACCTTCAAGTGTTTAGTGAAATTTATGAGTAGGCATTTTGTCGCTTAAAACCAATCTTACGCTGCCATTTTAACATATTCAGCAATATAAAACCAACACATTTCACTAATAATCAAAGGATTATATATTATTCAAATCACAGTCTATTTTTTTCGTACTCATAAATCGCAATTCACATTTTTTACATACATTTGTAAAATAAAAGACAGATTAACGAGTGTCTGCTCATAATGTCCGGTTTCATCGTTACGCACATGTTTAAAACAGTCATCCCGATTCTCGGGAGTCTTTTATTTTAAACATATGTGCCACCGCAAAAGCTTTAAGCAATACGCGGTCGCAAGCCTCGAAACCGAACATTCTGAATCAGACACAGGACTTTATAGACAAACTCTAACTAGTAATATGAAGATTTACACGAATCCCGAACGAAATTCTTGGAACGAAATTACTCGTCGAGCAACTATGCAAAACGTAGAATTGCTCCACACTGTGGAATCAATTTTACAGGAAGTAAAAACTCGTGGCGATGAGGCACTCATTGAGTATGGTCAAAAATTCGACAACCCCTCACTTTCGAATATTGTAGTTAGTTCCGACGAAATACAGGCTGCTTCACAGCACATTTCCGAAGATTTAAAACACGCTATTCACACGGCTATTCGGAACATTCGTACCTTTCATTCTCGTCAGGAAGAAATTCCTTCTGTAACAGAAACACAATTTGGGGTAAAATGCTGGAGAAAAAGTATAGCCATCGAAAAGGTTGGACTGTACATTCCGGGGGGCACAGCTCCATTGTTTTCCACTATTCTCATGCTTGCTGTTCCTGCTACTATTGCAGGCTGCAAAGAAATTGTTCTCTGTACTCCCGAAGGCAAAACCGGGATTCACCCTGCTATTTTATACGCTGCGGAACAAACAGGGGTAACAGCTATTTACAAAGCGGGGGGTGCTCAAGCTATTGCTGCAATGGCATACGGAACGGAAACTGTTCCGAAAGTGCATAAAATTTTCGGACCGGGAAATCAATTTGTTACTCAGGCAAAAATGATGGTTAATGCGCAAGGTATTGCTATCGACATGCCGGCCGGACCTTCAGAAGTGATGGTTGTGGCTGACGAATCGGCTCGTCCGGAATTTATTGCTGCTGATTTGCTGTCGCAATGCGAACATGGGAAAGACAGTCAGGCCATATTAGTTACGAATTCGCACGAAATTGCCACCAAAACATTAGAAGAGGTTAATACCCAAATAATACAATCGGGACGTAAGGAACTAACAGAAGCTTCGAAACAAAATAGCCGAATTGTTGTATTTGATTCACAAGAAGATAATGTTGATTTTATGAATGAATATGCACCGGAACACCTTATTCTTTCGGTAAAAAATGCATTTCAATACAGCAAAAAAGTTATTAATGCCGGTTCGGTATTTCTTGGCAACTATTCGCCCGAAAGTGCCGGCGATTATGCTTCGGGAACCAATCACACCTTACCGACCAACGGCTACGCAAAAGCATTTAGCGGAGTTTCGCTCGATAGTTTTGTGAAAAAGGTGACCTTTCAGGAAATTACCGAAGACGGATTGCGTGACATTGGTCCGATAATAGAAACGATGGCCGAAACCGAAATGCTTGATGCTCACAAAAACGCAGTATCTATTCGATTACAGTATTTACAAAACAACAACAACTAAACTCTGTGAAAAAATTTAATCTCAACCAGTTATTACGAACAAACATTCGCAATATTGAACCATATTCTACCGCACGAGACGAATATTCGGGAACGGCATTGGTAAATCTTGATGCAAATGAAAACTCATTTGGTTCTATTGGCGACACCAAGCACAATCGCTATCCCGACCCCTACCAAACAGAATTGAAAATATTAATTTCTGAAATAAAAAATATTCCGGTTGACCGCATATTTCTCGGTAACGGAAGCGACGAAGCTATTGATTTAATTTACCGCGCTTTTTGCATTCCGGGTACGGACAATGTTATAACCTGTCCCCCAACATACGGCATGTATAAAGTTTCGGCACAAACCCAAGATATTCAATGCACTGAGGTTTCTCTTACTGAGGATTTTGACATTGATCCGAAACGAATTCTTGCAGCGGCAGACACATACACAAAATGTATATGGCTCTGCTCGCCAAACAACCCAAGCGGAAATCTATTGTCGTACGAAAAAATTGAATACATTCTTACCAATTTTTCGGGTATTGTGATAATTGACGAAGCATATATTGATTTTGCAGACTCCCCTTCGTGGACAACTCGCTTAGATGAATTCCCGAACCTCATTGTGTTACACACCTTCTCAAAAGCATGGGGACTGGCTAACATTCGTTTGGGACTTATGGCTGCGTCACCGGAAATTATTTCGGTTATAAATGCCATAAAATTACCTTACAACATTAACGGAATAATTCAGGATTTTGCCTATTCACACATAAAAAAGCACCATACAGATAAAGATATAATGGTTGCTAAAATTCTCAAAGAACGAGCAAAACTTATTCGTGAAATCAAACAGATTCCCTATATCGAAAAAATATTTCCGACCGAAGCAAACTTCATTTTAGTAAAAATGAAACAGCCTCGGAAGGTGTACAATTATTTGATAGAAAAAGGGATAATTGTCCGCGACAGATCGAACATACAACACTGCGAAAAAACTCTTCGCATTACCATAGGCACCTCACGCGAGAACAATCTCCTGATTTCAAGCCTGAAAAAATTCAAATAGCATAAACCGAAAAAAAACTCTTTAAACATTTGGTATCTTTTTGCACGGAAACATTGTAAATATTTTCAATATCACAACGTACATATTTTAAAAAAGTCATAAAACACATACTCTTCTTTTCGGCAAGTAACAGCTCCACCTCTATTAACACCGAAGTGGTCCAACATGCAGCAACGCTCACCACTCAGCACAGCAAGTATATAGATTTACGAGAGTATGATACACATATATATTCAGCCGATTCGGAAAAGAATAATGGCATACCCGCTCACATTCACACGCTTGTAGAAAAATTCCGCCACGCAGACGGGTTCATACTCTCATGCCCCGAGCACAACGGCAGCCTACCTGCATTTTTCAAAAACATCATCGACTGGATATCACGCCTAGAAAAAAACATATTTGGCAACAAACCAGTGTTATTACTTACCACCTCACCCGGGAAAACAGGTGGCGAAACCGTACACGAAACATTGCATACATTATTACCACGCTGGGGAGCACAATTGGTAAGCTCAGTAAAAATACCAAACTACCACTCCGTACGCAATGCAGAAGACTATTTCACCACACACACTGATATTGCCGACAAATTACTCAGTGCAATAGCTGAGTTTGATGCTCAGGTGTAAGCTGTAAGGTATTTGTTTGAAGCAATGTGGATTTATTTAAACACACAATACAGGAATAGAAATTGCTCAAAAATAGTCACAAAAACAACATCCCCCCTCCCCATACATCTCACTTAACTCCGATACAATCTGTTATTTATGTAACATATTCCACAAGACATGTAAAGCTTTCCGCAATTAGATTTTTGATATTTGCACAAAAACCTGATGAATTTAAAAATAAAATTTTATCTTTATTATTAATAAACAAAAGTTATCATAAACAACCTTGTGAAACTTGACATGTACACTACTAAAAGTAGTATACGAAAATGAATAAAAAAAATTAACCAGAAAAATATAACAGTTATAAAATCAAGTCTATGCCAACATTAGCAGCGATATCGAAGATTGATTTTCCGTATAAGGTTGATCAACATGAAGTAAAAGAAGAGACAAGAAAAATGTTTGCACCTTCATTTCCGCAGGTAGAAAGAATGATGAGTGTTTTTGATAATACCGAAATCAAGACCCGGAATATGTGCAAACCTCTTGATTATTATACTACCGTGCATTCATTCGAAGATCAAAATTCCGAATACATTCGTCTTTCGCTTGAATATTCTATCCAGGCAATTGAAGAATGTATTTCTTCAGCACAAATGAACAAAAACGAAATTACCGATGTGATTTTCATTTCAACCACAGGTCTGTCAACTCCGAGTTTAGATGCACTCATTATCAATAAAATGAGGTTAAACCAGGATGTTAACAGAATGTCCGTATTTGGATTAGGTTGTGCCGGTGGTGTTGCTGGATATTCAAAAGCCAACATTTTGGCTATTGCGAATCCTGATGCCGTAGTTTTGCTTGTTGCAGTTGAATTGTGTTCGCTCACTTTTTTACGAAACGATTCCAGTAAAAGTAATTTTATCGGTTCAAGTTTATTTGCCGATGGGATAGCAGCCTGCATTATTACGGGTGATAATCATACCAATAAGACGAAGAACACTTTTACTTTTCTGGCTGCACAAAGCAAATTATATTATGATTCACTGGATGTTATGGGATGGGAATTTCTCAATAGTGGGTTTAAAGTTCTGTTTTCGTCAGACATTCCGACAATTATCACCCAAAATATCAATAACGATGTTACTTCATTTTTGGAAAAACATCATCTGAAAATTTCAGACATCAGTAATTTTATTTTTCATCCGGGCGGAAAAAAAGTGTTAACTGCCTACGAAGATGCTTTATTGGTGGAAGGCGATTTCCTGAAAAATACCCGGGAAGTGATGAACGACAACGGGAATATGTCGAGTACAACGGTTTTGTATGTGTTGGAAAGAATCTTTTCTAATGGTTTTAAAAATGGCTACGGATTAATGGTAGCAATGGGTCCTGGTTTTTCGTGTGAGATGGTTTTACTTCAAATGAACAAAAAATAATATGACATTTATTCTTTTTATATCGTTTATAATTCTTTTGCGAATTGGGGAATTGGTACTTTCAAAAAGCAATGAAAAATGGTTGTTGCAGAACGGTGCTGTTGAATATGGAAAAAGGCATTATCCATTCATTGTAGCGCTACATGTTTTATTTATCTTTTCCTTAATATTCGAATATTCAAAGCAACCGGATCCGACTTACAGTTTATTTTTTATCATTTTTTACTTTCTAATTATTGCCTTTAAAGCTTGGATTATTTTCTCTCTGGGAAAATTCTGGAATACAAAAATTTATCATATTCCCGGCATACCGTTAGTAAGTAAAGGGCCATACAAGTATTTTAATCATCCGAATTACCTGATTGTAGTTGCTGAAATTGCTGTTATACCTATGATATTTCACTTGTATTTCACCGCCATTACGTTTACCCTGCTTAATGCGATTATGTTATTCGTAAGAATTAAAGAAGAAAATAAAGCTCTGTTAGTTTAAATCAGACAGTATAAAATCTAATACCATGGAACAACATATTGTAAAAATAAAATCAATTCAACATCTCAATCATGATGTAATACAAATTGTTACCGAAAAACCAGAGGGATACACCTTCACTCCCGGTCAGGCAACCGTAGTTTCCATAAACATAAGCGGTTGGGAGGATACAAAAAGACCATTCACCTTTACAAGCCTTCCAGATAGCGACTTTCTCGAATTTACAATAAAAACATATCCGGACCACAAAGGAGTCACAAACCAGCTTTTGAAACTAAAAAATGGAAATGAATTAATTGTGCACGAGGTTTTTGGTGCTATTGCGTACAAAGAAGAAGGCGTGTTTATTGCAGGTGGTGCCGGTGTGACACCATTTATAAGCATCATCAAAAATCTTCATTCAAAAAATAAGACAGGCAACAATAAACTTATTTTTGCCAATAAAACCAAGAAAGACATATTCTTAGCATCGGAGTTAAAAAAAATATTAGGTGAAAATTTTATCTCTATTTTATCTGACGAAAAAGCATTAGGACATGCCCATGGTTTCATTACAGAAGAATTTCTAGAATCACACATACCTAAGGCCGTTAAAAATATTTATATCTGCGGACCTCCGCCAATGATGGATAAAATAGATACGCACATGGATTATTTGAAAATCGATAAAAACATAATTATTACCGAAGACTTTTAAGTTCGACTCAAAAGTCCGCTTCTGCCATACTCTGCTTTCAATATAAAAACAATCAATTTATTATATGATTATCCGTGTTTGTACCTAAATTCATTTTTATTACTAACAGCAGCCACTAAAAGCCTACCAAATAAGGCTTCTTTAAAGTATCTGCGATTGAACTTATAACAGAATTCAT
>JAQICB010000014.1 GCA_027858745.1 Bacteroidales bacterium | reverse complement strand
CACATACAATCTCTTTAGATTTGAACAAGTCCAGAGATTAAATTTATGCAGAGCGTAATACCCTGATAGTTAGTTAGTTAGTTAGTTAGTTAGTTAGTTAGTTAGTTAGTTAGTTAGTTGCGAAAGAAAAATATGGAAATATTTGGTTTTTTGAACAGAAATTAAAAAAAAAGTTGTAATATTGCTTTACTTTTTCAGTACAAATTTAAACGGGTTCTATTTTGTGCTTGAAAAACTCAAAAAAATGAATTTTTAGAACCCACCTAATCATTAAAAACATGTATTGTATGAAAACATTATCTAAATCATTATTAATTATCATAAGTCTAGGACTTATGTTTACTGCTTGTAAAAAAGAAGAGGATGGAATCCCTACAAAGGATCCTAAGTTTTCGAAACTTTCTCCTGAAGAAAATAAATCAAATATAGAGCAAGCAGGTGTTGAGTTTATGAACGAACTTGAAGATTTAACTAAATCTGATGCAATTACGGCTGCTGAAAGTATGTCTACTAAAATGAATAATCAAAAATCAGTTGTTATTAAATCAGGATTTTTACCAACACTACTTTCTTTAAAAGATGGAAATCCAACGAGTGAAGTTAAAAGTTTACTTGCTGAATCACCTTTAAGAGATGAAATAGAAGCTGAAGCTGCTATTTACACATGGAATTTCAACACAGAAGAATTTGATTCATCAGGAACAGATGAGTTACAGGTGAAATTTTTATTCCCCTATGATGAAAACAGTGTAAACAATGACTGTGAATTAACTCTTAGTGTTGAATTAACGACTGTTAATGATGCATATCTTGAAACCTCGGAAGCTCCGTCTAATGTTACGGCAACTTTAATGGTAAAAGATGTAAAAGTTGTTGAGTATGTTTTTGCTGCTGAGTATAATACTGACGGTCTTCCTTCGAAAATTGAATCGTCTTTTCAGGTTGATACCTACAAATGGAAACATACATTAGCTCAAAGTACAAGCGCTGCATCGTATGACTATTTGTTTACTCATGGTGATAAAACATTAATGAATACCGGAATGGATGTTGACGGTAATTTTGATATTTCTGAAGTTGAAGCATATATCGAAAAACTAGATACAATTCAAGAGTATGAGCAAGGTATTATTTCTGAAGCAGGAACATTCGTGAAAGAGGTGAAAATGTATTATCAAATTATGAATATTAAATTAATTAATTTGGTTAATACAACAAATATGGCTATTGCTGCTGACGATATTATTGATAAAGAAGAATCAGGAGAGTATACTGAAGAGCAAGCTCAGGATGCCGGTATTGCAGCCTTAAATACGCATATTCATATGTATTTAATGTATGCTGATGATTTTAGAAAAATTGCAGATGCAGAAATCTATTTGAAAACGGTTGATTACGAGGAGTATAATTATGAAACAAATAGTACTGAAATAGTAGAAAGAGAAGAACCTGCTGTTCAATTCATATTCGAAGAAGATGGTTCTCCGGTTGATGCAGAAGCATATTTTCAAGAAGGATTTGATAATTTCGAAGAAGAAATTATAAATATGGAAACAGAATTAGAAGATTTATTTGCTTCTTTTTAAATTTTGTATAAAAAAACTTACAATGAAAGGTTGGTTACGATGTAGCCAACCTTTTTTTATGTTTTGTATCGTATAATTATATCAGTAAATATTGTATATTCGAATTTGTTTTTAATACAGGTGTTTACATTATGAGTCGTCTAGTATTTGTTTGTCTGCTTATCTTTTTTATTATGCAGAATATGTTTTCTCAAACATATACGTGCGTGGGAACAGTTGTTGATATGCAAACAAACAAAGTTTTAGAATCTGCTTATATATATGTTCCGGAAATACATAATGGAACCATTTCAGATGAAAATGGAAATTCTACTTTTCGTTTAAAAAAAGGACAATACTCTTTTGTGGTTTCGTATGTTGGGTATAAAGATAGCGTTTTTCAGAGACAGCTTGTTTCAGATACCTCCTATGTGTTTTTTATGCAACCAACAGGTATTGAGTTGTCTAAAGTTGTCATAACGAAACAGCATAATGTTGATCCACGTACCGAAAGGATGGATAAAATATCTCTTAACCGACAAGATTTAAGTCAAATTCCAAGCATGATGGGAGAGGCTGATATTATTCGAAGTTTTTCGGTAAAGGGCGGTGTTCAAAAATCAGAAGGAGTGCAGGGAATGAATGTGCGAGGTGGAAGCCAGGAGCAAAATTTGATTTTGTTGGATAATGCCACAGTTTTTAATCCTTCACATTTATTAGGTTTTTTTTCCGTGTTTCCTTCAGAAATTATTACATCTGCCGATTTGTATAAATCAGCTGCACCAATTCAATATGGCGGAAGAATGTCGTCGGTTTTAGATATTGAAACCCAATCGGCCTTTACCGATTCTATAGAAGGAGCTGTCAATGTTGGTTTGTTGTCTTCCAGCTTTTATACCGCATTACGGGTAAGTGATAATAGTGCACTTCGGTTTTCGTATCGAAAATCGTATCTTGACTTAATTGTTATGCCATCGGTAGAAAAAATTGTTACAATTAATGAACAAACAGATATGCAATTTGACTTTTACGATGCCACTTTGCGATATGATTACCGAATTAACATGAATAATTTGCTCACTATTTCGTGGTATTCGGGCGAAGATGCCTTTACTATGAAGAATAATGAGAGTTTATTGTTTAATGTTGTCGATTGGGGAAATACCGTGTTTAGTGCTCGCTGGAAACACATTTCTTCAGACAATGTGTTTCAAACGCTCACTGCATCGCATTCTGTGTATGATTTTAATTTTTTTGCAAAACAAAGTGTGTATTCATTAGCCGTGTCAACTGGTATTTCAAAATCGTCTCTGGCGTATGTGTATAAAAAAACAGAAGATAATTACACTTACACTTTAGGTGTCGATGTTGCATATACTCAATTTAACTCTGGTTCAATCTCTGCTTTTATTGATAGTTCAGACATTTCTCCTTTTGATTCACAATTAAGTCAAAGTGCTGAAATGTCATTATTTGCTTCGTATACACGGAAATATTCTTCGCGATTTTCTCTTGAGTATGGTTTGAGAATTGTTCCGTATGCACTATTAGGACCGGGTAAACAGTATGTATATGATAGGTATGACGAACTTACGGATTCTGTTGTGTATACACAAAATGAGATTATGTATTCGCATCTCGGTTTAGAACCGCGAATAACGGCCACATACCTTCTTTCATCCAAATCTTCGCTTAAATCTGCTCTTGTTCGGGCTAATCAACATATTCATATGGTTTCGCTCTTGTCTGCTGCCTTGCCCGCAGATATATGGTTGCCCGCAAGTAGCTTAAGTCCTGCACAAACCGGAATGCAATTGAGTATTGGATATGTGTCGAAAGTTAAATCAGAATATTCCGCATCGATTTCTGTATATGGTAAGACTATGAATAATCTTGTGGAATTTAAAGATGGCTTTTTTACGCTTTATAATCAATCTCTTGCAGGAAAAATAACACAAGGAACTGGTTTTTCTGCCGGAACCGAATTAAGTTTTGTTAAAACAGAAGGTGTTTTGCAAGGAGGCTTTTCATATGTGTTTTCCCGATCGTTGAGAAAGTTTTCACAGATTAATGATAATTATTTGTATCCTGCATCCTACGATAAACCTCATAATATTTCGCTGTATGCTTCTTATGAAATTAATTCTAAACTAAAATTATCTGCTTTGTGGGTATATTCGAGCGGAAAAGTCTATTCAAAACCCGAGTTTCGGTATTTTATCGATAAAAATTTGATTAATGAATATGGCACGATTAATAATTCTCGTATGCCTGCGTATCACCGTTTAGATCTCGGATTGGATTATACCTTTGTCAATACAAAAAAACATATATTACGGGGAAATATTTCTATTTATAATGCCTATAACAGGACAAACAGTTATTATGTATATTATGGAATTATAGGTGATGTCGAAAATTTTTCAATAACAACAACGCAAGATTTTGTGGGATTGTTCCCAATATTACCATCTTGCTCCTTATATTTTACTTTTTAATTATGATTAAAATACGCATCTCTCTATTTTTGATTCTGGCAGTTTTTCAACTGTGCTCGTGTTCTGATGATTTTACAAACGATTCCGGTACCGAATCAAGAATAATTGTTGACGGTTACATAGAAGTAGGTAAAAAAGCACGTGTTGTCCTTACACAGGCTATTCCTGTAGAATCGCAGATTGATTCCACAAAATATTTAGATATTGTTTCTACTCGTGCTAATGTGCGAATTTCCGATGGCGAACAGTCAGAGTATTTGTATTTACGCTGGAATAAGAATGCCTTTCCACAGCATTATTACGAATCAGAAAAAATTCGTGGGGAGGAGGGGAAAACCTATGATTTGGAAATCATGTATTATGGAGATACCTTAACAGCTCAAACGACTATTCCGGAGCCCGTGAATGTCGATTCTGTATGGACAATTATATCTGAGCAAGATAGTTCGGAACGTGATGTGTGGTTTCGATTGTGTGATAATCCACAACAGAAGAATTATTACAGAACCTTTACTCGAATTATTTCAGAACAACACGAATATGTTTCAACCTATTTATCGTCTTTTGATGATAATTCGTTCAATGGTGTTTGTGAAGAGAAACCTATATATAAAGGGAATGAAAATTTTTATGATAAATCACGCGATTTTTCTTTTGCGGTACACGATACCGTTTTATTGAAGCTTGTGAGTATGGATGAAGATGCATATTTATTTTGGAAAAACTATGAAAAAGAAGTATTTAATCTTGGAAATCCTTTTGCCTCAAACGGCTCAAATTTGATATCAAATATTTCCGGAGGTTATGGTATTTGGTGTGGGTATAATCAAAGTATACATACTATTATCATAAAATAATTATATCTTTTTAGTAAATCTTTATGTGTTTTAAAAAAAAATATGTATTTTTAAAAGTACTTTTCAGTATATTCTATTATATTGAAATGTAAATGAGACGAAAAGAGTATTAATTGTTTTTTTATTAATTTTTAAATTTTACAGTATGTATAATAACGAGAGTGAAAAGTATTTGAAATCACATCAACCACTTGAGGCGATTGATATAATGTCATATAAAGATGTTATTGGACTACCTAAAATTGAACGATTACAGCAGGTTGCTCATCTTTTGGAGAACAAAAAATGGTTCCATGTCAACTCAACTTTTGAAGGTGGTGGAGTAGCTGAAATGTTAAAAAGCGTTGTGCCTATAGTAAAAGGCTTAGGTGTTGATGCGAAATGGTATAGTATTGAAGGTAATGATCAGTTTTATTCTATTACCAAACGATTTCATAATATTATTCAAGGAGTAAATCAAGAATTTACCTTAGAAGATTTATTTGAAACATATATTAAAACAAATAAACAAAATTTTAAAGACGAAGTGTTAGAGGCTGATTTTACTGTTGTGCATGACCCACAACCTTGTGCTTCGATTGTACATGGAGACTATAAGAGTAAAATGGTATGGCGTTGCCATATTGATACCTCAGAAGCAAACGAAATGATTTGGAATTTTTTACTGCCTTATATTAATAATTATGATGCTTCAATTTTTTCGATGCATAATTTTGTGAAAGATGGTATAAAAAAACCTGTTTATCAGATAGTTCCTGCAATTGATCCATTATGTAAAAAGAACAGACAACGAACAAAGCAAGAAGCTTTAGATAATTTAGCAGATTTATTCAATGAGCATAATATTGATCCGGAACGTCCGATTGTTCTTGCGGTTTCACGATATGATGTTCATAAAAATCAAAAAACCATTGTTGATGCATTTAAAAAATTAAAGGTTGATTCTGAAGTAAAACAATTGAATCCACAATTGATTATTGTAGGAAACGCTGCAACAGATGACCCTGAGGGAATGCATATGTATCAGGAAATACTAGATGAAATTGACGGAGATCCGGATATTTATCCTTTATTAAACATACCTGATAATGATGAAAATATTGGTTGTTTAATGAAGCTTGCATCAGTATTTATTCATGTGTCTACCAAAGAAGGTTTTGGCCTTGTTGTAACAGAAGCTCTGTGGCAAGGAACTCCGGTGATTGGTAGTAGAGTTGGAGGTATTGTATTGCAGGTAATAGATGGAAAAACAGGCTTCCTTGTTGAGCCTTTTGATATAGATAGAATTATTGGTTTTGCGAAACATATGTTGATGAATAAAGATGATTGTGAACGAATGGGAATAGCTGCAGTAGAGCATGTTCGTGAGAATTTTCTTATTACAACATTAATTGAAAAGTATATGCTTCTTATGCGTTTCGAACTTGGTATTGATTTTCCGTATTTTCGTATATAATTTGTTGTTTCAAGGCTATACTTATTTAATTCTAATGCGTACATTTGTCGAAAATTTATTGTATGATAGAAATTGGGAAAGTTCAAACACTTGAGGTAACAAAAAATGTTGATTTTGGGGTGTATCTTGATGGTGCAGAGTATGGCGAAATATTATTGCCAAAACGATATATTGCTTCGGAACTTGCTGTAGGAGACGAAATTTCTGTGTTTATTTATTTTGATTCGGAAGATCGAATTATTGCCACAACAGAAATTCCTTTAGCTCAGGTAGATGAATGTGCATTCTTGGCGGTTAAAGAAGTTAATGCTATTGGTGCGTTTTTAGATTGGGGCCTTTCGAAAGATTTGTTTGTTCCGTTTCGAGAACAAACAGTAAAAATGAAGGAGGGGCGTTCGTATTGTGTGAAAGTTTTACGAGACACCGTTTCTGAAAGAATTATTGCATCAGCAAAAATTGATAAATATTTTTTACCTGTAGTGCCTCCTTACAAACCGGGAGAAAAGGTCGAGGTGTTTGTGTACAATCAAACCGATTTGGGATACAAAGTTGTGGTGGAACATAATTTTTCGGGCTTATTGTTCGAAAATGAGGTTTTTGAATCTATTTCGCTTGGAGATATAAAAGAAGCATATGTGAAAAAAGTTCGTGATGACGGAAAAATTGATGTGAGTCTTTATAAACAAGGATTTTCTGAACCCAAAGATTTGAATGCAGATATTCTTGACAAACTTGCACAAAGTGCAGACGGTTTTATTCCCTTCACTGATTCTACTGCACCTGAATTAATATATGCTGAATTTGGTGTCAGTAAGAAAAAATTTAAAGCAGCAATTGGTATGCTGTATAAAGAACGAAAAATTGTAATTGATACTGAAGGGATTCGCACTCCGTAGTTTTCTCATAAAAATGACGATGAAAATAGGTTCTATAGAATTTGATTCATATCCGGTGTTTGCCGCTCCCATGGAAGATGTGAGTGAGCCATCGTTTCGGTATATGTGCAAAAAGCATGGTGCCGATTTGTTGTATTCTGAATTTGTGTCGAGTGACGCTATTGTTCGTCAGGTAAAAAAAACAATGCGAAAATTGGTAACCTACGAATACGAACGCCCTTTTGCTATGCAATTATATGGTAAAGAACCAGGTATTATGGCCGATGCAGCTCGTATTATCGAAGACTTGCACCCTGATATTATTGATATTAATTTTGGTTGTCCCGTACGAAAAGTTGCCGGAAAAGGTGCTGGTGCCGGTTTGTTGCAAAACATTCCAAAAATGATAGAAATTGCCGAACGTGTTGTAAAGGCAGTATCGATTCCTGTTACCGTCAAAACTCGCTTAGGCTGGGATGATAGCAATAAACCTATTGTAGATGTTGCCAAACAATTACAGGATGTGGGAGTGCAAGCTCTTACTATTCATGGACGCACTCGTGCCCAAATGTATACCGGAGAAGCCGATTGGACATTAATTGGTGAGGTGAAAAATACTCCCGGCATTACCATGCCTATTATTGGTAATGGAGATGTTGACAGCCCGCAAAAAGCGAAACAGATGTTTGAGGAATATGGTGTTGATGCCATTATGGTCGGACGAGCAAGTATTGGTCACCCTTGGATTTTTAAAGAAATAAAACATTTTTTGCTAACCGGTGAAGAATTACCTCCAATGACTTTAGCTCAACAAGTTCAAGAACTCAAAGAATATATGAATAAATCGGTGGAGGTTAAAGGTTTGCCTCAAGGTGTGATACATATGCGTCGTCAGTTTGCAAAGGGGTTTAAGGGCTTAGATAATTTTAGAGATACACGCATCAAATTATTAACTCGAACAGATTACGATGAAACGCTTGCTTTGCTCGATGAGATAGTTGCTAAGTGGGGGGAGTAATTACTATTGTCTCCCAGGAATGTTCGTTTCATACCCGAAAGGTATTAACCTGAGTTCGATATAATTTTTTAGGTTCAGAACGCTTATAAATAGTAAGGTTCAATCAAAAATAATGAAATAATAATGGGTTATTTTAAATTATTTCACAATAGCTCGCTATTATTCAAGAGAACCTCACGCTTCACTGCGTTCCGCTCAGGATGACGTGGTTGGTACTCCGGCGGTTCTTTGATAAAAACATCTAATTTCTCGCAAAGACGCAAAGATTAATTACGAATTACGAAAAGTGTATGTTATTTTAGGTTTTGACAGAAAATTAAAGCACGTCATCATTAAGCATTGACATTTATCCGTTTTCTTTAAAAAAATCGCACACCTTACCTAATCCACATTCAGCACATTTTGGTTTTCGGGCAATACAGGTATATCTGCCGTGTAAAATAAGCCAATGATGCATAGTTTGAATATGTTCCTGTGGAGTGCTTTTTATCAATTGTTTTTCAGTTTCTAATGGCGTTTTAGCATTTTTTACTAAACCTATTCTGTTAGCAACACGAAATACATGCGTGTCTACCGCAATTGTGGGTGCTTCAAATAAAGTGTTTGCAATAACGTTTGCCGTTTTTCTTCCAACACCCGGTAGTGATTGTAAATTATCCATTGATTCGGGAATCTGAGAATGAAACCTCTCAACCAAAGCCTGAGCCATTGCATGGAGGTGTTTTGCTTTGTTATTGGGGTACGAACAAGATTTAATGTATTCGTATATTTCAGAACTGTCGGACATTGCCATTTTTTCGGGGTTTGAATATGCCGCAAAAAGTTCCGGAGTTATTTGATTTACCCGCTTATCGGTACATTGTGCAGAAAGGATAACCGCAACAAGAAGTTCAAAAGGAGAGGAGAAGTTCAATTCTGTTGTTGGATGCGGATTAATTGATAAAAAATAGTCAATGCATGTAGAGTATTTTGTTGATAAAGTTGTCATATAATAAATGGCTTGAAATTTGATAATTATGAAAAATTAAATTAATTTTATAAAAAATATATCCGTATGAAACACAAATTTACTTTATTTTTTGCAACAATTATTTCCCTTTTTTATTTTACTTCCTGTGAAATACTTAATATTGATCCTGATGATGGTTTGTCGACAGCAGAGGTGGTACAAGGTCTTAAAAGAGCTTTGGAAATTGGTACCGATTCTGCGACAAACGTTTTGTCTGTTGTTGACGGATATTATGGAAATCCTCTTATGAAAATACCTTTACCAAATGAGGCTGAAACCATTCGCCAACAAATAAACAATCTCACATCTCAAGTGCCAGACTTATCATTGTATTTTAATTTTGATAATAAATTTGAAGATGTTGTTGAATCAATTAATAGAGCTGCAGAAGAGTCGGCAAAAGAAGCGAAGCCAATTTTTTTCGGTGCCATCGATTCGCTTTCAATTGACGATGGATGGAAGATTTTAAATGGTGAAAATCCGGCTCAGGAACTTAAATCTAATGGCTTTGATTCGATAGCAGCAACTCATTATTTTCAAAGCATTACACAAAACCCACTTAAGGGGATCTATTCACCTAAGATAGATGCTCAGTTAGATAAAGATTTAGGACTCGGTTTTTCTGCAAATGAGGCATGGCGTTCATTGCGAAATAGTATTAATACAGCCTTAAATGCAATCGAGAGTAATATGTTAACAAATATAGCGTATCAAAACTCCGGGTATACTGTCAATAGAATTCAGGAGGAAAGTATAGGAGATTATGCAACGGAGAAAGCTCTCAATGGTTTATTTATAAAGGTTGGAGCAGAAGAAAAAAAAATACGTCAAAACCCATATGATTGGACTGTTGATATTATTCAAAAAGTATTTGGAAGTGTCGCTGAAAATTAGTATATTTGAAATTATTATTAAAATTATTATTTAAAATTGTAAAGCTATGAAAAAAAATACACATATTCTTTTGTATACATTGGCAGCTGTTTTACTTTCAGTTCAGTTATATGCTCAACCCAATTGGCAACGTGTTAATTATACAACTTCATCGGTGTTTACCGGTATTGTAACGGTAAATGGACAAAATGCTCAAGATACTGATACGGTTGGTATTTTTGTAAATGGTGAATGTCGTATGTTAGCAAAGGTATTTCAAGTTAATGATACTTCGTTTGTATCTGCTGTTATTCATGTTGACTCTCTCGGTGAAGCTGCTGTAATTAAATTTTGGGATTCTCAAAATAATCTTGTGTATGAACTAGACACGGTATTGAATGTTCAGTCGCACGGAACTATTAAACGCTTTCCTATTGAAATTAAATCAGAAGAAATACCGAATGATATTGATATCGTAGAAACGGTTAAAACACAAGAAGTTTTGGTGTATCCTTCTCCTTTTAATAATTCTTTTACCATATCCTCAAATATTGAAATTCAAAAAGTAAGTGTGTATAACACTATCGGTAATTTAATAACTGTAGTTGATGATGTTAATCAAGCACAAGTTTTTGTTCCTTCATCTCATTTTGCGAGTGGCTTTTATTTAGTTAGTGTACAATTGACTGATGGAACAATTGTAACGCGTAAAATCGTGAAACAATAAATGTGTTTTTCATTTAATTATTGTTGCTAAAAATCATGAGTAATACGAATAATACACAAGGACTCCCTGGTGAAAATAGTTGTACTATTGAAAAGAAGTCCGATAATTATACCATGTTGTTGTATAATGATGATTATAATACCTTCGATCATGTAATTGATTGTTTGGTTTCAGTTTGTGATCATGACAGCATTCAAGCCGAACAGTGTGCTTATATTGTTCATTATACCGGAAAATGTGATATAAAACAAGGAAGTTTTTCTGAGCTTAAACCAATGAAAGAGAAATTGATAGAAAGTGGACTTTCTGTTGTGCTCGAAAAATAAAGAAAAAGTTTTATATTCTTCTTTCAAAATTCATTTTAAATATTTATGTTTGCAGGAAAATAGGAAGGATGGGTGAGTGGCTTAAACCACCAGTTTGCTAAACTGACGTACGAGTAATCGTACCGGGGGTTCGAATCCCCCTCCTTCCGCAGAAAAGCTCACAGAAAGATGTGGGCTTTCATTGTTTTATGGAGGCGTAATAGAGATAGAAGAGAGGGGGCACTAGTAAACTCCTGTGTCAAGCATAAATTTTAGATAAACGAAACAAGAAAAAATTCACATCAGTTACACCTCTAAGGGAAGCTCTAAAAGATTTAATTTTTGAATTAAAGATTCTGGGATCAAGTCATTTTTTTGTGGAGTAAATATTTAATTTAATATTTTTGTGTTCTAAATTGATATAAAATGAGCACAAATAAAGAAGCATTATTACATTTAATATTACCGGAAGGAATATTAGATTATTTTGAAGTAACAAAGGTAAATAGTCAAAAAGAAGAAATTTGGATTTATTTAGAAGAACTAAATAATTACAAACAACCAAATAGTTCTGATAAACTTATATCTAAAGGTTTTTTCCCCGAAACATTAATAAATGATTTTCCCATACGAGGGAAGAAAGTTTATCTTATGGTAAAGCGTAGGCGGTGGTTAAATATGCGAACTCAAATGGTTGTAACAAGAGACTGGGAACTCGTAGCAAAAGGAACACGCTACACACAAGAGTTCGCAGCTTTTTTTAAAGAAATATCTCGATAATAGCCCTGTAAGTTGTAATAGTTTAGAGAAAATATTTAAAATTAATGGAAAACATTTACAGCAACATTATAAGAATCATTTGAGTAACTATTACGAATGGAATCAATTATCACATTCCGATAAATGGATATTATTTCCCGAAAATATAGGAAAACACTTAACTATAGACGAAACAAGTTTATCTCAAGGCGAATTATATACTATTGTTACAAATAAAGCAGCTCATGGTAAAAAAGGGACTATAGTAGCGATGATAAAAGGAACAGATGCTCAAACAGTAAGTAATGTTTTGTTGAAAATCCCAAGAAGGTATCGTTGTCGTGTTCAAGAAATAACTCTAGATATGGCAGCTAGTATGATAAAAATAGTACGCACTGCTTTTCCGCAAGCAGTACAAGTTACAGATAGGTTTCATGTACAACAATTAGTTTTTGATGCGGTTCAAGAATTGCGTATTAAATTTAGATGGGAAGCTATTGATAGAGAAAATGAACAAATAGCTTATGCAAAACAAACTAATCAAACATATATTCCTGAAGTGCTTGCAAATGGAGACACACATAAACAATTATTAGCACGAAGTCGATATCTATTATTTAAAAGTAAATCACGTTGGACAGAATCTCAAAAACAAAGAGCAGGAATTTTATTTGAACATTATCCATTATTAAAAATAGCTTATAAACTAGCTCAAGAACTCTCATTTATTTTTCAAACAACAAAGCATAAAAATATTGCTTATACGCGTTTAGCAAAATGGTATAATAAAGTTGAGCTATCAGGTATTGATTCCTTTAAAACAGTTATGCGTACTATTCAAAGTCATTACCGTACTATTTTAAACTTTTTTGATAATAGAAGTACGAATGCTGCTGCTGAATCATTTAATGCAAAAATCAAAGCTTTACGCTCACAATTTAGAGGTGTAAGAGATGTGAAATTTTTTCTTTTTAGATTATCTAAAATTTATGCTTAAAATGAAAATTCCACAACTTTTTGACTTGACCCAGATTCTGCAGAAGCATTAGTAGAGCGATTGTTAAAGAAGTTTAGAAACTCTTCGTAATGTTTATAAATTGTACCTGCAATAGTATGGATATGCAACAAAATAATGGACATTAAGTTAAGTTATGCAACATTTAATTGATTTATAAATATTAAAAATACTTTTTTTTCTATATACACAAATCATATAAACATCTATTGTCCTTTCATTACCATTAATAATCTTTAGATTAAAATTCATCCAATACTGTTCTGTCAAAGAATTTATTTGAATTATATAATGCATTTCTGAAGTATAAGCAGAAATAAATATCCTAAATTCAAAAAATAAAATTTATCATCATTTTTGTTGTCGAAGAGCAAAATCTTACGTTTTCGAGTTTTTTTTAGTGTGCTTAATACGATTTAATTTCTCAAATTAAACCCATTCAAAATAGTAATATCAGCCTTTTGATGCTTCTTAATTACTTGTTCAACAATTTCGTATTTGTAATCAACCAAATCCTGAGACAATAGTATCTCATCGTATGTATTGGTTAAGCATTTGTATATTGCTTCTTTGCCTGTTTTTGCAATGTGTATCTTGAAATCTCTCGCGTAGTTTTCTGCTTGGTCAATATACTTATTGTTACTTACTAGTAATATTATCATGAGATTTTAATGTGTAGTGTGATAGAGCTTTTTCGTGCGTATAGCCATATTGCCTTTATACACTTGTACGATATACACTCCATTTTTTTGTTGAGATAGAAGACTGTTTATTTTTTGAGCAGTATTGCTTGTGAGTTCTTGTTTTGGTAGAATAATTCTTCCGTACGTATCGCACATGCGTATAGATAATTCATCGCTTGCACTGAACTGTATAGTAAGATTCCCTTTGCATGGGTTTGGATACATTGCAAAGTTTAGCTCAATATTGTTTATTGCAGTAGGAAGCACAACAGGGCTTTCGTCTGTAATTCGTAGAAGTAGTTTCTCGTCTTCTATTATAGCATTGCTAGGAGAGAGGTCGCAAAGGTTTTCTCCAAATGTCCAGTTTGCTTTTCCCCATCGAGCAGAATTTAAGTTCGTAAAATTGTCTGTCCATTCAAGAGTATAGTCGGAACCATTGTCGCCAGCACCAGGAGTATATGCAGAGTACGATAAGTAATCTACTACTTGATCGGCAGGTAAAGCTTCTGTATCGAATGTTCCTACCCAACTAGAAATATTTGCTGCCCAGTGGTTAAAGCGTATACTCATAGGAGCGTTGCAAAGTTTAGCTTTTTCTGTTTCGGTACGAATAAGTACATCGTTTAAGTACCATCTAATTGTATCTGGTTTCCATTCAATCACATATTTGTGAAGGCCAGTAGTAAGATTTACATCGGTATGGTGTTCTTCTTCTGTCATTAAACGAGTTCCTTCTTTTTCTTCGACAATTACATTGGTTTGAAACACGTTTGTATCTTTCCCAAATATTTCAATATCAATCTCTTCCCAAAGAGTTGTTGAGGTTTCAGATTCATATCTGTAGAGAAAGAATGTAGATAATTGTCCGCTACCATGAGCAGCCTGAATAGTCATTTCAAATTTTCCGTATAAAACAGAATCTTTTGAATAGATTTCTGCTCCTTTATAGTCTTTTGCAGATAGAGATATACTACTTATTACAAGAAAGAGAGCAATTACGTTTTTAAGTATCATATTATTTTATAATTTTAATTGTTTCAATAGCACCAGACTCTACAGTCGTTTTTACAAAATACATTCCTACTGGAAGTGTTGATGTGTTTATGTGAACTGATTGAGAATATTCCTGAGATGAAATAATTTTTTGGCCACTTGCCGAAAGCACTTGGATTGATATAATCGTTTCATTATTAGAATAAACGGTAAGTTTGTCTTTGCAAGGAATAGGAGATGCCGAAATGCTTATTTGTTGTACTTCTTCGATGTTTGTATTTATATTCTCATTTGCTTTAAATACATCTATTGCTGCATTTAGTGTTATTGTAGCAGCATCAATTTCTTTTTGAGTAGCACTTGCATCTGTATTAACTAAAATGGCTGCAGTAGTTGCAGTTTCTAACATTGCTATTTCATTAGCAGGGAAATTGTCGCCGGCACTTGTTGAAAGACCTGTTGCTAAATCTATACTACTTATCAAAATGGCTTTGTTTATAACGAAAGTAAATGGTTCTCCAGAAATAGCTACATCATCAATTTCAAGAGTCCCGGTATCGCCAGTAGCACCTTCTATTTGCCATTGGAAAGCTGTAATTAATGCTGCATCAAAAGCAACAGCTTTTCCCCAACCTGGTTGTGTAAATTCTGTCCAACTGAGCGTATATTGAGTCCAATCGGCATCTGTTTGTATTGCATATCCAAAATTGGCATAATCAGTAATAGTAGTTAAACTAATTTTAGCTGTACAAGCAGGGCCTTTGTGCCAAAAGCTTATTCCTTTTGAACTGCTCAAATCATAGGCTACTCCTTTTATATTGGATAGGTCAAATCCAAACCCAACAAAAGGGTTGTATTGATATGTCCCTTTATCTAAATAGTATGTAAGTGCAGCTGCAGAATCAGACCCATTTACACCTGGTGTTGAAAGTGAAAAGTTATCTACATCAGCAACAGGGCTTGTTGTTGACGCACCATTATTATCACTATCGTTATATGCGAACCATGCTGTTTCAAAAATTGTTTGATTACCATTTTCGCCATCAAATATGATTGTGAGAGGTGGAGCAATATTATTTGTAATGTTTTTATCGCTAAATGCTTCGAGGCTTTCAGAATCAGTGTCGGTAATTGCACCACCGGCATAAGATAGGGTGAGAATATCGCTATAAATAAGTGCACTAGTGAGGTTCAATGTAATTGTTTTTGCATTGGCAGACATACTTACGATTGCAGCATTTATTCCGTTTACTTGAACTGTTACGTTATTGATTTCGGTTGCCGTATTCACGTTTGTAAGTTCTTTTGTAAAAGAAACAGTAATTGTTGTACCATCTTCTGAGAGGCTTGCAGAAGAAAATCTAGGGTTAGTTGTTGTAGAACCACCAACACCATGGTGAGTGAGTTTTTCGTAAAAGATATTCCAACTATTTTCTGTATTTAAACCAGAACCTATGTATGCTTCTGTTTCAGGCATAGCTATACCCATTCTATTATGATAGTGATTATAGCCAATTTCAAACGTATTGTAATATTCGTTTCCAGTAACATTGTTTACACAAGTTCCTTGCATATTACCAGACGATAATTGTTTTGCCATAAGTTCTAATACAGCTACATAACGAGTTTTATTTTCTGCATACACATCGACACCTTGGTGCCAAGCTATTTCAGCAGCAGCTAAAGTTGCAGCAAGTGCAAATTGAGCATGGTGAGTATTGTCTCTACAGGTTTCCTGTGTTAATCCGTTTACCCATAAAGCTACGTCTGAGCCTCCATCGGCAGGATTTCCGTCCCAAGCACTTTCGCTACTGCCACCGTAATTTCTTGCAGAAGCGGGGTCTGTGTCGAGGTAATAATATGCAGGGTTTCGTAATTCAAGTCTTGCAATACCAGCGTCGAATTCTGTTACATCCTCGTTAAAAGTTGCAATGGCTAACATTGCTTGTATTTGTGTTAAATCAACATTTCCATTCCATGTACTCATTTGGTTTATGGCAGGGTAAAAAGCATTTTCAAACATTGTTGTCATTTGTGCTTGTTCGGTTGCAGACCATCCTGAGTAATCTCTCATGAGCTCAGCTGCTGGACCTAAAAGAGTTCCAATCCACCCAGCAATTAATAAATCTTGGTTACTTGTTCCTGAAACAACATTGTAACCTGTAAAATTATTTGCCCAAGCATTGAGTATTGTTACCGCTTGATTTGCATACGTTACATTTCCTGTGTAGTGCCAAGCTAAAGCATTCGCATAGGCTTGCTTGCAAAGATCTCTTGGTCCGTTTTCACTTGCTCCAACATTGTTTGTATTTCCCGTTACGGCCCAGCTTAAGAGGTCAGCATATTGGCTACTCCAAGGTTGTTCACCAGCAGCTATCTTAGCTTTTACAAAATCAAGTTCTTCGTTATTCTCTACAGCACCAACATGATTAAATGTGCCAGAGTGTGTTAATTGAGCTGTTGCAAATCCAATTGCAAATAGTAGTACAAAGCTTAAACTTAAAATCCTTCTCATCTAAATCTATTTTTATTGTTCTCAACAAAAATAGAGTATTGACTATGGAAGTATGTCTAATTTAGTTTCAGGAATGTTCGAATATGTCTACTATATGCAAAATATTGATAAGAAAGAGGAGTAGAGGTCTTAGTTTCTGAATTCTCTTGGTGTTTTGTTTGTATAAGATTTAAATCTTGTGCTGAAATATCGAGGATCGTTATAGCCAACTTTATATGCAATATCAGATACCGATAAGTCTGTGTTTTTTAATAATTCAATTGCTTGAATTATTCTTGTTTCTTGTAATAAATCTTGGGGGTTCTTACCTGTGAGACTCATACATTTTTTATAAAGGTTTGCTCTACTCATTCCAATTTCTTTCCCAAGTTCAACAACATTTAATTCAGAATTTGAGTAATTTTCATCGAGTATTTTTGTGAGCGTTTTGAGGAACTTATCGTCTATGCTTGTGTATTCAGAATAATCCTTTTCGTCGAGTTTAAAACGTTTTTTGATGTGCTCTGTAGTATCAAATATGTTTTTGATTTTATATACAAGCTCAGATATTTTATATGGTTTGAGTATATAATCATTAGCACCCGACTCGAGACCAGAGTGTCTGTCTTCATCATGTCTTTGTGCAGTTACAAGTATTACCGGAATGTGAGAAGTTTGAATGTCTTGTTTTATTTTTGAGCATAGTTCATAGCCATCCATTTCGGGCATAGCCACATCGGAAAGAACAATGTCTGGTTGTTTCTTATCTATAATATTCCAAGCAAGAGAACCGTTGTCTGCAGTTTCTACACTAAAGTATATGCTAAGTTCACTTTTTAAGTGTTCTTGTATTACACTATTATCTTCAACGATTAAGATATGTTTGTGTTTCATTGAGGGTAGGTTTATAGCTTCTTCGGTTATTGTAAGATCCTCTATTTCGTTTTCTATAGGAGTTGTTACCATATCTTTTTTAGAACCTGCAGGAAGGCTTATGGTGAAAACCGAACCACTTCCTTCTTCGCTCTTTATGTCGAGTGTGCCTTTATTTATATTTGCAAATTGCTGGCAGATTTGTATCCCAAGTCCAGTGCCAGGTTCATTGTTTGTGCCGTAACTAGAAAATACCTCGTTTGGATTGAGTATTTTATTTATATTCTCTTTGCTTATACCAACACCCGAGTCTGTTACTATAATGGTAATGTGTTTCTTATTTGCCTTAGCTTCTATAGTTACGCTCCCTTGGTTTGGTGTGAATTTGAGAGCATTGCTTATAATGTTTCTTAGCATAGCCATAAACATGTTTTTATCGGCATACACGGCAATATCTTCTACTATACTAGATGATAATAATATTTGTTTGCTGTTTGCTGTTGTTTGCAGCAACTGAATTACTTCTTCGATAGATGACTTAACAGATATATTATTTGGAAAACATTTGAGAGAATCTGATTTGCCACGTGCCCAGTCTAACATGTTTGAAAGATGATTGAAAATGGTTTCAGCTGTACTATTAATATTTTGAATATTTTCTTTCTTTTGAGAATCATTGATTTTATCAAAATCTCTATGAAAGAATTTTCCTATTCCCATGAGTGAGAGAAAAGGATTTTTAATATCATGAGCAATAATTGAGAATAATCTATTTTTAGTTTTGTTAATCTTATCGAGTTCTAAGTTTTGTTCTTGAAGTTTATCTGCAATATTTATGAGCTCTTGGTTCTGAGACTCTACGGTATCTCGTTCTGTTTTTATATCATCAAGCGCTATAGATAATTCATGAGTACGTTTTTTTACTTTCTGCTCTAGTTTAATATTCTGCTTGCGAACGGCTTTTGTTTTATAATACATGTATATTATTACAATTACTATAATACATAAGATTAAGAGTATTCTAAATAACCATGTTTCCCAAAAAGGAGGAGATATTGTAAATCCAATATATATAGGCTGGTTTGTCCATACACCACTATTGTTTGCCGCTTTTACTTCGAGAGTGTATTTCCCTGGCGGAAGCGTGTTGTATGTGATTTGTAATGGAAATTTACCTTCTATCCATGTCGAATCAAGACCAATAAGACGGTATGCATATTTGTTTTCCGAGGCATTAATAAAATTGATAGCTGTAAACTTAAACTGAATATTGTTGTCGGTATGCGAAAGCCCAAGAATATTATAAGAATAGATAGATTTCATGAGTATCTTATTTCTCAGATTGCTATCGTGCATAGAATTATCGTTGATAATAATATCTTCAAGAGAAAGGAGAGGAGGCCTTGTGTTTTTTGATAAACTATCGGGATGAAATTTCACAATACCATGTGTGCCTCCAAAATATAAGAAGCCGTACTTATCTTTCGTGCAGGCATTTATATTGTAGTAATTTCCACCAAGGTCGTTAAACGAATTGTAATTGTCTATAAGTTCACCAGCACTATTTATTTTCTTTATACCATCGGTAGTTCCAAGCCAAAGGAATCCAGAGTCATCTTCTAAAATAGAATTTATAGATACTTCTTTGCTGTACAAGAAGTTTGAGAACTCTTTATCAACAAGCTTGCTGAGGCCTTCTTGTGTGCCACACCAAAGATTATTTTTTTTATCTATGTGTAGAGAAAATACGTGATTGTTTATAAGAGAATTTGAAACATTAGGTATGTGTGTATTTTTTTTAATTGTTTTTCTATCGTCGAGTATAGAACAAAGCCCATGACTTGTTGCTACCCAAATTGTATTATCAGTATCGCATACAATATCAAATATCCAATTTCCACTCAGTCCATCTTTTGTAGTGTAGTTCGTATATGTATTTGTTTCAACCTGATAAGATGTTAATCCTTGTCCATGTGTTACAAACCAATATATACCTTTGTTGTCTACTATTACTTTTCGAATATCGTTTGAGGCAAGAGAATTTGCTGAGCTTGTTTTTGAGAAGTTTGTAAATTTTTTATTCTTGAGTGAGTATTTGTTTACACCATTTTGGAATGTTCCAAACCAAATATTATTATTATTGTCTGGATTTATAGAAAGTACAATAACAGAATTGAGAGAGTTCTCTTTGGAGAAAGCCTTCTCTCCTTTTTCTTTAGAGTACGTTCCGCCACCATCCGTACCTACCCATAAGGTTTCGTTTTTATCGAAATGCAGAGCAGAAATAACATTACTAGAAAATGCTTTCCCTACAGGCGCTTGTGAGTTTATAAGCTCAAAGTTACTGGCTTTACGAGTATGGCTAATACCATATTTCTGGTGACCTATCCAATAATTATTTTGATTATCTTCAAACAGGCATAACATGTTTCTGTGGTCGGTAAGTGTAAAGTAACTGTTGTTTATTCTTTCTATAGTATTGGCAGCTTTATTATAAGTTGAGAGACCAATCTTATCTATAAGGAAATAAATGTTGCTTTGAGAATCGACAAAGATTTCTTCAATAACAGTATTGATAGATTGCGGGTTTTTGTACTGGAAATTATTTTTTAGGCTTTGAGAATTAATTCTCATGATTCTTCCAAAGTTAGTGGCTACCCAAATATTATTTTCTGTATCTACATCCATACTCTGAATTATCTCTGTAGAGCCATAAGAATTCGATGTAGTAAAAGAAGGTACCTTAGTGTATTCCTGATTTTTTGTATTGAAGTTTACAAGTTCATCATTCACACTTAGCCATAGTTTGTTGTCGTGAAACAACATCTCGTTTATGTTTGGGTTTACTATAGCTTGTACAGGAAAGACTTCAATTGTTAATGATTCTTGATTGAGTTTACACACAGCAGAACTCGCAGAGAACCACACATTTTGTTCGTCATCTATTTCTATCTGTTGAATGTTGTTGTCGGGTAGAGAATAGATTTGTGTATTGAATATTGTAAAGTTATTTGAGTAACGATTAAAACGCACAAGTCCATAACTTGTACCGGCCCAAATGGTACCATTCTCATCAATCTCTAAATCAAATATTCTATTGTGTGGGAGAGAGGTGCTATCGCTTTCGTTGCTATAGTAAGTATAAAACTCATAACCATCAAACTTTGTAAGACCGTTCTCTGTACCAAACCATATATAGCCTAGCTTATCTTGAATAATACAATTGATACCATTCGAAGGAAGCCCCTTGTCTGTTGTGTATGCATTAAATATAGTGCTCTCGTTTATCTGAGAATAAGCGAATGTTGGAAGCAACAATAAAAATACAATAAGTGACCTCATATAGGATGATTTGAAGTAAATATAAGTATTAAACTGGATTTTGAATAGAATTTAATTTACACGAAATATATCCTATATATTTAAGGTTTGTTAAATTGTTTGCATAACTTAAATCAGTAATTGTAGAAAAATCACATGAGGTATATTCAAGAGAATCAATATTTGTTAATCCTGTAACAGCAATGTTTAATGGGTTTAATATACCTGATGGTAATTCATTAAGAATAAGAGTTTGAGTGTTAATACAGTTAGAAATACCAGTTATATCTAAAATGCTTGCTCCAATTTTTAACTCAGTTACTCTAGTAAAAATTGTATAATAAAAACCTATCTCAGTATTTACAATAGTTGCTGCTGAATTAGTTTTATTAGTTATTTCATTCCTAAGGTTTTGGTCGGGAACAGGTATAAATGTTTGAGCAGATATATTATTTAATATAAAATAACTCAGAAGAATAAATAAACTGTTTTTCATAAAATAAATGGTTATAATTTATACAACATTATACAATAATAGTGAAATTATGAAAGCAAGTAAACGATTTGGTTACAAAATATCCATTCGTTTTTAAAGCACAAGTTATTTTTATATAACTATAGTCGGTGTCTGGATCAGATTTTCGTTCTATCTCAGATAGCATAACATTATTAGTAACGGTTTTTTTCGGCCTCTTTTACCATTGCTGGGCTTATAATAATATAACATTAGCTATTTACATATTTTAGGAGCAGTATCTCTTTTTATGCCTTGAAGAATATATTTAGCTATAATTTCTTTCTTTTCTCCAAGGCAAACTTCTTTTTCTAGTTCTCTTATGCGCTTTAATTGGGCTGGCGTCATTCCATGTTTAAAACCTTCAGGTCCCATGTTCTTAAGCTTTTCCTTCCATTGATAGTAGGATGCTTTATAAAGTCCAGTTGGTACAATAAAAAACGAAGACATTCGGCACTAGGGAATCTGACAATTGATGAATTTAACAAATATAGTAAAAATGTTGCTTAACTTTTTATACGGCAAATGTTAGGAAGTCCAGAAATTAAGAAACCAAAGTCGAATTCTTTTGAGGTTTATAGTTTTTAAGAATAGATATCGTGACAGAACAAGTTAATTTATAGTAGCATATAGCGTGTTTTTACAGAGTATTGTAATATTATTTTTTTGTTTGTAACTGTCTTTTTCGAAGCGGGGTTTACTCTTTGTGTAAATTTTTCCTCATCACTCAATACAGGCTCTAAAGGATTATATAATTCTTCTACAGAAATGAGGTCGCCAAGTCTTTTAAAAGTGCTAGAAAGAAGGAGGGTAGCTTCGATTTTGCTATTCGCCATTGCTTGTGTTTTTACCAGCTCAAGGTGTTTTGCTAATTCTTTATTTCTAAGTTCTACAACTCTCATATATAGTATTCCTTGAGATTTCAATTTTCTCATAATACTATGTACTTGATCAAAAGTTTTGAGTTGTAATTGAATTTTTCCTGTATTTCTGAAATTCTTGCTACTGCTTGTAGCAAATTGTATATTTTCTGAATGAATAAATATGTCTTTACTTAAGCTCATTGTGTCTAGAGTAAATTCAATCTGTTTCGTAATAGAGTCTATAGAAATCTTTGTTTTGTTTTCTTGTAGTTCATCTATCCAATACTCTTGTAGACCAATTTCTAGAATAATTTCATCTGGAGTAACTTCAATTTTTGAAGTTCCAATTACTTCTATGTAATTGATAAGAGTATCAGTTTTGCTTTGTCCGTAGGAAATGCTCACAATACTGAGAAGTAGATAGCTTGTAATAAGAAAGTGTTTCATGGTATTTCTTAATTTATGTGAATACTTTGACTACCCGAAGGTGTTTGTATAATATATATACCAGAGGGTAGTGAAATATGAGTAGTTCCTGTTGTTGAAATTCTTTTTCCTTGAATTGAGTATATGCTACATTTTGTATTATCGAAATATACAGTATCTCCAATTATTTGAAAATATCTTTGATCAATATCATTGATACCTACACCCCAAGCAGCTTTTTGTGTTACTGTGATGATTTGATCTTCTGCGTATTTTGAAGATAGTGTTACATTGGTTGAACGAGGGCTTGAACTTCCATTTACTGTTGCAGCAAAAACAATAGTATCTATACCTAATGTACTAGTAACGACTGAAGGTGTTAGCCAATTAGCATTTGATTTTGCAGACCAAACACCTGTTGTTGTTATTCCTACTTTTTGTGATAAATCTGTTGCCCCTTCAATTTCAAGAGTACTTATGGGTAAATCAATAGTTGGTATAGGTGCTGTTACAGCGTTTACTGTAGTGTCACCAACAGAAAAATTTGAAATAGTAAAACTACCTCCAACTAACTCAACAGCATGGTAATCTGCAGGATTTTTCTCTCCTGCTAATACGGTTATATTTATACCCTTTATTTGTTTTAAATTACAGTCTGTACGTATAGTGTGTGTGCCATAGTCTCCCCAAACACCTGTTGTGAAATCACAGTTGTTTAATACGCTAGAACCAGCACCATTTGGTGACCCCGCTTCAAAAGTTACACTTGTGCCAGCGTCAACAAATATTTGTGTTTGATAAGCCCATATATTATCAAAATTTGTAGCGCCAGGACTACAATCTACAGAGACATCATTAATATCTACACATTGTACATATATAGCTAGTTGTACAGTACCTGTATTAGTAATGTCAAAAGACCATGTGCCATCTCCAGATAGATCTACTGTGTATGGAACACCACCAGCAGCAGCACCATTGTCATCACCAAAGCCAAGACCAAAAGGAACGTGTTCCCATTTTTTTTGTGAAGCGGTTACCTCTAATTGTTTGCTCACAGAGTTTCTTACAAGAGTATAGTTTGGAGAAGGCCACCAAAACAAACCTCTACCGCTTGTTACATCTGCTGTATATTCGTTTACTGTAGAGAAGTCTTCGTAAATCCCATGCTCTGTGAGTAAAGGTTGTGCTTGTACTGTTAGAATAGAAGCAGCAAGAATAGAAGTAGCAAGAAATAATTTTTTCATAATAGTAATTGTTGAATATTTATTTTTTATTGTTTGTTTATAAAATATGCTTTCCCAGCTTCAAATTCTGTTAAGCTATTGAGAGCACTATTGGGTTCCCAAAAACCATTGAAATCTTTAACTGTTGTAGCATTTGTAGCATCAAAATAATTCGATATAGCTTCAGGTGTTTCATTTGTCGTTGCTATTATTCCCCAACCATTATCGATTGTTGTAGGATCTATAACTGCAACAGAAGGCGTTCCTTGTACTATAAGTGTTTCAGAAGTATTCATTTCAATAAGATAGCCTACACCAGCTTCAACATCTCGTAGGCTATTAGCAAAGGTAGGTGCATTTGTAGAATTAAAAGCATCTTCGGTTTTAATTATCTTATAATCAATTCCAGCAAAGACTGTTGCAATAGAAGCAACTGTTGGCGTTACATAGAAAGAGATTAAATTCCAACCTTCATTGAGAGCAAGAGTTTGAGTTGTAAGTTGGGGAGTAGGAAAGTTAATTGTAGCTCCTGTAAGAGCAACTTCGTCGACACCAAGCGTTCCGGCATCGCCTGTGGCACCTTCTACTTGCCATTGGAATGCTGTAATAAGAGATTCATCAAAAGCTACTTGAACTCCCCAAGCTGGTTGTGTAAATTGATTCCAAGTAAGAGTATATTCTGTCCATGTAGCATCGTTGTTTACTGGGTAACGGTACGTGCAATAATCAACAACCGAAGTCATGTTAATAGTAAGATTACAAGCTTCTCCAATGTGCCAGAACGTAATACCTGTAGTTCCTGTTAAATCAAAAGCCTCACCTTGTGTTAAAGATAAATCGAAACCTAGTCCAACAAATGGTGCATACGCAAAACCACCTTGGTCTAAAGTAAAGTTAATAAAAGCCGAAGAGTCTGTTCCATTTGCTCCAGGATTGGTAAGAGTAAACAATTCGTTTACAGCAGGAGTTGTTGTTGATAAACCATCGTCATTCGCATCGTCGAAAGCGAACCATGCAGTTTGGAAATTTGTAATAATACCTGTTTCCCCATCAACAACCATATTAGAAGGAGCTGCAACTTGGTTTGTTACATTTCTATCTGTAAATGCTTCTAAAATTTCGGTATCTGTAGAAGTAATAGTACCACCAGCATAATCTATAGTAACAACATCGCTATATATAAGGGGAGTAGCTACTACAAATTCTAGAGTAGTTGCAGTAGCATGAGTAAGGCTTGTAATTGCTGCACTTACATCATTTACATTAACCGTAAAGTTTGCTAGTTCTGTTGCCGTATTTACTGTTGTTAAATCTTTAGAAAAAACGAGAGTTATTGTTTGTCCATCGGGAGCTAGAGTTGCTGATAATGCTCTTGGATTATTCGATACTGTGCCACCTACACCATTGTGAGTTAAAGTTTCGTAGAAAATGTTCCAATCGCAAGCACCATTTTTACTTACATTACTTTCTATAAGTAATTGTGTATTTGGCATTGCTATACCCATTCTGTTATGGTAATGGTTGTACCCAATTTCAAATGTGTTATAACGGTCGGGGTTTGTAACATTGTCGGCACATGTACCCTGCATATTACCCGAAGTAAGTTGAATAGCCATAAGTTCGAGTACAGCAACATAACGTGTTTGATATTCTGTATACGCATCTACGCCTTGGTGCCACGCAATTTCAGCTGCGGCAAGTGTAGCTGCCATAGCAAATTGAGCATGATGGCCATTGTCTCTACAGGTTTCTTGTGTAAGCCCATCTGTCCATAAAGTTACCGCACTACCGCTTCCCCAAGCAGCATCGCTACTTCCACCATAGTTTCTGGAAGCTGGGTCGTCGGTAGATAAGTAATAGTAGGCCGGATTTCTGAGCTCTAATCGGGCTAAACCAGCATTAAATTCTGTAGCATCTTCGTTGAATGTAGCAATTGCTAGCATTGCTTGTATTTGTGTTAAATCTACATTGCCATTCCATGTACTCATTTGGTTTATGGCAGGGTAAAATGCATTTTCGAACATTGTACTCATAGTAGTTTGCTGTGCAGCTGTCCAGCCAGCATAATCTCTCATAAGTTCTGCAGCAGGGCCAAGAAGTGTTCCTATCCATGCTCCCACAAGTAAGTCTTGAGAGCTTTGTCCAGGAGTTACATTATAACCAGTAAAGTTGTTTGCCCAAGCATTGAGTATATTTACTGCTTGATTTGCATATGTTACATTATCTGTATAGTGCCAAGCTAGAGCATTTGCATAGGCTTGTTTACACAAATCACGAGGTCCATTTTCTCCGGCACCAACGTTTGCAGTGTTACCTGCTACAGCCCAGTTGAGTATTTCGTTAAATTCGCTTGCCCAAGGCTCAGCACCTGCATCTATTTGTGCTTTTACAAATGCGAGTTCGTCGTTGCTTTCTACTGCACCAATATGGTTAAAATTGCCAGAGTGTGTTAATTGTGCGTAAGCAAAATTGAGACTAAAAATTACGAGTAGACTAAGAATAAATAATTTTTTCATTACATTTTAGTTTTTGATTGTAACCAAATGTATTATATAAGTTGGGGAGAGGTGTTTAATAAAGTTTCCAATATGTTTGATTATTGCTACGAGTGGCAGTTGTAGGCTGTGGGATACCGTAATATGGTGATTTTCAATATTTCACACATGGTATGTGCTTTTTGTGAGTTAGGTTTTCTTAGTAGCCTATCATCACTTTTTAACCGCATTTTCTTTGAACTCTCGGCTATAATTTTTTCTAGGTTTTGTCATAATACAAAATTAAGTTATTACCCTTAACTTTTTATACGGACAAAGTTAGTAATTCCAGTTTCGGGAAAAAACCTTTAGATATAAGTTTATCAGAACTATTTGGTAGTTTGTAATTATTTAGTATGATTATCCGTATATTAACCTAATTTTATTATCTTTGCAAAAAAACATATATTATGAATCTAATAGAATTTATAACACAATACCCGGACGAAGAAAGCTGTAAGCAAAAATTCAAGG
>JAQICB010000008.1 GCA_027858745.1 Bacteroidales bacterium | reverse complement strand
ATGCTTGGCCACAGTAATACCCGCACAACTCAGCTTTACGCTAAAGTACATCAAAAAGCCATTAAAGACAGCATGAAAAAATTCATGCGCAAACGGGATGATGAAGATGATGAAGCCGTGACAGCTTAAAGGTGTAAACTGTTCTATAAGAAAGCCCGGTCATGTATGATTGATCGGGCTTTTTGCATATAAAAATATGGCGTATTTAAAAGTTAGGAAATGACGATAGTTGTTGATGTTAAATAGGTTATATAGGGTGAAAAAAGTTCACTTCCCTGTCACAATTTTTCAAAATAAACAGGATCATTTTATTAGTTTAGAAGAATAATTGTAAATTTAAGTGTTTTGATTGTGTGTTGTGTGCTGGTGTTTATTGTTCAAAGTCAATCCATTACAAGTTAATTTCAAATCTAATCCTTTATCTTATCAATCCCCACTGACCTTGCAACGAAGCACGAATTTATTTTGTTTTTTGCGGGTCGGCAAACCCCAATGCCCTGTGGGTAAATAGGGTAGGCTTTACAAGCTCTTTTGCGAGCCTTTGGTTTGAGCGCTGGCTCGTGGGGCTTTGGCAATGTGCTTGCAAAAAGGGCGGGTTACAATTATTTACAAATAGAAAGTAAGTGTTTCTTAACTGATATACTTGAATACCGTATATCTTTGACCACATTCATATTTTACCTCCAACTCCCTTAAACTTCTCCACAAACAAAGAAATCTTTTGAAAAACACTCTGCTTTTTTGTCAAATACTGAGGGTTTAAAGGACTCATTTTGGGTAGAAGAGCATTGAGTTCGGTCCCATTTTCACTGGCATACTCTCGCCTTAATGAAGTTATAATATATCGTTTTGCTGCTTCCTCATTAAGTTTCTCGTCAGTAATTAGTTCACATGCCTCTGATTTCTGCTTAGCTTGAGCATAGCCAAAGAAAGCATCAATAATACTTACTTTATCTTGAATAGTATCAAGGTCAGTTTCATTGATAAAATCGACTATTAAGCTCTCTTTTGCACGATTACCAATACTGGCACGAATGATACGACGAACCTCTGCTACCAAGGAGGCTTTATCTTTTGTTTTTTTATTATGCTCAAAAATCAATTCTAGAATATAGTCAAGATTTATCTCTTGAGATTTAAGAAGATCTACTTCGAAAACAACATCGTCCCAGTCAATTTTTGATTCCTCTGATTCTTTACCACTTTTCTCAAGACGTAGCCAGTCACGAATATCATTATAAGTGGATCGATAATCTTGAGTTGTACGATCAGATGGCAATTCCACTTCTTGCATAGCGGATATATCTTCTTCTGTTACAAAGTGAGTATCTTTGAACTCTTCAATAGCCTCGGGATCTTTTATATCAATAGCTTTTAGTGCTTTAAGGCTAGTAAACTCATCATAGTTTTGGAGAATGTTTTCAATACGAAGATACTCGCCAAAGAGCTTTGAGAATTCTTTTTTATCTTTCTCTTTTACAATTTCATCAGGATTGGGGAATTTTTCGTTTAACTCTTTTACTACATCAATATACCCACGACGAGCTTCCCCTGTTGCTACATCCGTAAAGCCTTCTAAATACTCTTTATAACTCTTCTCAAGGACTACATTTTTAGTACTACTATCTCCAAAAAGTGTGATGGCATCAATCGTTGCTTGTTCTAAATCTCTAAAAGTGACAATATTACCAAATGTTTTGGTGGCATCATAAATACGATTGGTACGCGAAAAAGCTTGCATTAAGCCATGAAAACGGAGATTCTTATCTACAAAAAGTGTATTAAGGGTAGGAGCATCAAAACCTGTAAGGAACATTCCAACTACAATTAGAAGATCAATATCTTTATTCTTTACTCGTTTGGCAAGGTCACGATAGTAGTTTTGGAACTCTTTACTATCAACTCCATAACTGGTTTTAAACATACCATTGTAGTCATTGATAGCAGAGGTTAAAAACTCTTTTGCACTTGTATCCATAGCAGATGTTTCAAAGGACTCATCTGTAATCTCACCTATGGCATTTTGCTCTTCATTAGCTGCAAAAGAAAAGATAGTAGCAATCTTTAAAGGATTATCACTCTCCTGTTGTAGCTTGTTTATTGCTTCATAATAGCATTTAGCAGCATCTATATTATTAACTGCAAACATGGCATTAAACCTTTTTTTACTTCCTTGTGTTCTATGGGTTTTTTGCCTAAAGTTCTGTAAAATATATTTAGAAATCTCTTTAATACGAGTTGGGTGAAGCAATGCTTCTTTATTTTCTGCTGCACTTAACTTATTCTCATCCAGTTCTGTCTCAATAGCCTTAAAATGAGGTCGTACATCATTGTAGTCTACTTTAAATTTAAGTACTTTCTCATCTCTAATGGCATCAGTAATTACATATGAGTGTAACTCTCGTCCAAAAACACTGGCAGTAGTCTCTGAACCTGAAGCGTTTTCTGGAAATATAGGAGTTCCTGTAAAACCAAATTGATAGTACTTCTTAAACTTCTTTTTTAAGTTCTTTTGAGCCTCTCCAAATTGGGAGCGGTGAGCTTCATCGAAGATAAACAACACTTGCTTTTGAAAGATAGGTAGGTCACTCTCACCTTTCATCAGGTTATTCAGTTTCTGAATTGTTGTTACTATGATTTTATTATCATCCTTATCAATATTTCTTTTTAAGCCAGCTGTACTCTCTGAACCATTTACACTATCAGGAGAGAATCGTTGATACTCTTTCATGGTTTGGAAGTCGAGATCTTTCCTATCTACCACAAAGAAGACTTTATCAATAAACTCTAATTCTGTTGCTAGACGTGCCGCTTTGAAACTCGTAAGGGTTTTACCCGATCCAGTGGTATGCCATATATACCCACCACTTTCAGTAGTAGACCACTTTTTAGCTTGAAAGGAACTCGCTATTTTCCATAAAATACGCTCTGTTGCTGCAATTTGATAAGGTCTCATTACAAGGAGCGTATCACTTACATCAAAAACCGAATAGTTAAGCAGAACATTTAAAAGAGTGTGTTTCTGAAAAAATGTAGCTGTAAAATCCTTAAGGTCCTTAATTAGAGTGTTGTCAGACTTTGCCCAATTCATGGTAAAATCATAGCTGTTTTTATTTCGCTCAACGGTGTTGGCAAAATAGCGACTATCAGTACCATTAGATATGACAAAAATCTGTAAGTACTTAAAAAGTGAATTATCACTGTTCAAGCTCTCTTTACTGTAACGATGTACCTGATTAAAAGCTTCACGGATGGCAACTCCGCGCTTTTTTAGTTCTACTTGTACTAAAGGTAAACCATTAACCATAATGGTAACATCATAACGATTGGCATGTGTTCCTTTTTGTTCAAATTGGGATATCACTTGAACTTTATTACGAACAACACTCTTCTTGTCAACTAGATAGATGTTTTGGATGTGCCCATCATCAAATACAAAATCATAAATGTAGTTATCATGTATTTTTCTGGTCTTATCTACAATATTGTCTCCAGGTCTATCTAAATACTCCTCAACAAAACGTGCCCATTCGCCATTGTTAAACTCCATGTCATTCAAAGCTTCCAGTTGCACTCTTACATTAGCCAACATAGCATCAAGGCTAGTAAGGTTTGTGGGATTTTCATACCCCTGATTTGTCAAGTCTTGAATAAATACTCGCTCAAGTGCTGATTCAGCCTGATAAGCAACAGGTGCCTCATGTGCCTCCGAATACTTGGTGTATTTATCTAAAACTATAAAATTATTTGATTCTGCTATGGTTTTATATGTTGTCATAACACCTCTTTAATTTGATTCATTACTGAGTAACTTAAATCGATACATTGTACCTATTTCTCGTACAAGGAAAGCTAGCACTCTTTTATCATTGTCTTCAATTACAGAGACTTCTTCACCTGAAAATTTTCCATGACTAGATAGATTAATTATACGGTTATAATATGCTTCACGTGATTCTTGAGGTAAAAGGTCTCTCCATTTATTATAACCAAGAAATGTGGAGGTTTTTTCTAATATGTTGCGAAGAAAGTTATAGTGATACTTTTGAATACCACCTGATTGTATCGCTTTTTCAAGTTCAGATAAAAGTAAAAGATGATAAGAAAAAGGAGAGTCGTTAGGTTGGTCAACAAGTGAAAAAGTACCGTCATTCAATTTTTCTAATCGTCTTTTTATGGAGTGTTTTACTTTAAATCCCAAACTACTATCAGCATTGTTAAATTCATTGAAAAGTACATTATAGAATAACGGATTATGCGTAGTTATTATAAATTTCAAACCAGACTTATCAGACCAATTAAACTGACTTGATTTTATTAACTCTGCGATATTCACTGCCAATTCGATTAAGTGTGTATCATCCAATGAACTTACGGGGTCGTCAATAAAAACATATTCTAAATCATCAAATTGATTTGTTGCACGTTCTTCGGGTTCTGGATTATTTAAAACTTCAACTATTTGCTCCAGTAAACTGTAGAATACATTCCAAATAAAACAACTTTCTTCACCTTTTGAAATCTTAACGTTATCAACACTTTCTTCGTTTCCTCCTTCAATTGAGAAGGTGACCTCTGAATATGCATCTACAACAATATCTATGTCGTCTGCACCCTTGTATTTATATCTTTCATTAAAGTAAGGTGTTAATTTATCGCTTGTGTAATGTTGAAAATTGTTTATTATGTTAGGACCTTGTCCCTCAACTTGAAGAACCCACTTTGTGAAATTGTTCGGCTGTATTTTAAGCTTTCTCTCTGAGTCAGCATCCAAATCATTATCCCAGTAGAAAAGGTCTTCCGTAAATGCATTATAGTAAAGCATCTTGATGCCTGATTCTTCTTCGTTATCAGGTTCTTTTGGTGCTATTAGTTCTTTAAATTCACGCGATAACCGTGTTTTACCTGCTCCATTAAATGCATAGATTAACTGCACTTTTTTTTCTGTGTCTTTTAGAGATTGCGCTATATCTGTTAGTGATTGTCCCATATTATGCTTCTATTATATCTTTGGGAAATGTTAATAACATATCTCGGTAATATTCATACTGCTTTTTTCTAAGCCCTATCTCTTTTGGGAGACCTTCACTGATTGAATTTGTAAGGATATCAAATTTGTCAAGGATTGAAACAATACGTTCTTGTTCCTCTTTAGAAGGTACTGGAATTATTGCCTTGCTTAACCCATTTGAATTAATTGCAGAAATTTTACCTGAAGAAATATGTTTTCTAATTTGGTCGTGATACAGTTTTGTACGAGTGTAATAAGCAACATATTGTGGATTCAAAGAGCTTCTATATGAAAAACAAGCATCGTGAATAACAACACCTTCTTCGCCTAACCAAGCTGTTCCCTTTCCAATATCTTCAATTGTTTCACCCGCTGCAACAATAACAACATCAGCTTTTTCTGCTACTCTTAATTTTTTAGAATTAACCAACTCTTCGCTTACAAAGGATTTTGTTTCATCTGCCCAAGTTCCATAGTGTGTGTACATTTCACCATAATGAATAGTTGGAACTCCTTCAGAGATTAAATCAGTTTTGACAAAACGTTTACCTCTTTGAAATTCGCCAATTTCATTTAGCGATTTCCACTCAACTTCCGATTTTTCAAAACTGAACAATTGCTCACGATAATAACTGTACTGATGTTTACGTGCTGTAAGCTCTGCTGTAAGCTCTGCTGTAAGCTCTGCTGTAAGCTCTGTAAAAGAATCAAGAATACGAACGATTTCTTTTTGGATTTTTAGAGTAGGAACTGGAATTTTTTTATTGGAGTAATTACTAA
>JAQICB010000153.1 GCA_027858745.1 Bacteroidales bacterium | reverse complement strand
ATCACAAATATATAAACCGATCGATTTGAGGATTTTATTAAAACTCTAAAACCGTATTCTGGTTTACATTAATAAAATATGCTTTACCTGCCTCCATATCGGTCAAATTTCCGTTACCTTGATAGATACCCTCGAAATTCTTAACCGAAGAAACCTGCCAATTTATTGGGTTAATCACGGTATTAATAGTTTCACTCGTTTCAAACGGGTATCCTATTAAATTCCAGCCTTGTAAGAGTGAAACACTTAATTGAGAAACCGGTAGTCCTTCAACAGTAAGAGATGCTGAGTTTGTGACATATACCAAATACCCCTTTCCAACTTCAATATTCGTTAAGGTATTAAAGGCTGCATCAGCAGTGGGACTATATATTTTATCCTGTGTTTTCACCCGCACAAGATTATTTCCCAAGGAGCCAAAGACAGCATCTACAGACGAATTATCAGCTTGTACCCAAAACGATACTAAATTCCAACCCTGATTTAAATTAATCGTTTGTGTTTTGCTTACCGTTGTATTTTGCTCATCAATTAATTCTACCTCACCAAACAGCGATGGATTTTGCCATCCGTTATCGACCGTTGCATTCCATATAATTTTATTGTCACGTGTACCGCCACCATCATCATCATTAATCGCAACATCAAATCCCATAATATGACCAATAGACGGAGTAAGATTAATAGTTGACCATGGAATTGCAATTTCCACATTATATCCATTTGCCGTACTTGTTGTTACAAAATCAATTCCCGCAGTAGAATTACCGGGGTTATTTCCTCCTGCATTCACCGTTGTTGTATTCCACACAAATCCCCATTGAAAATCATCTACCGCATCATAACTGCTATTTTTACTGTTATCTGCATCAATAAAAACCTCAACACCATCGTCGTTATACCACTCAGTACCCGAGTCGCTACTCAAATTATCATCAACAATTTGCAGTACAATATACACATGCGTATCGTCCCACAAGCCCGACCACGAGCCACTTAAATTTGGTTCGCCAATACTTCCTGACAGAAGTTCGGTAATATCACGAAATGTAGTACCATAAGCATTATCCACGGTTCCGTCTATAGTAATAGAAGCAGATGTTTTACTAATATACGGAGCTCTATCAATAAGTATTTCATCGGATTGCATAGCACAAGCGGTTGCAGAAACTTCCACTCGGTACAAACCGACGTCAGTAACCGCAAGCGTTTTTTGAGTTTCCCCCGAAATCTCAACATCATCTTTAAACCAGGTATATTGCAATCCGGTACCGCTCACGCCTGCATCAAGAGTCAAGCTGCCACTTAAAAAAACATCCGGACCGAGGTTAACCGTTGGTATAGATGCTTCTACTTCAACTATAGCTTCCGAAGCACACACACCTGCCGAATCCATAATTACTTTATATGTTCCTGCTTGACTAGCGGCGGAATAGGTATTACTTGTGCTCGCTTGCAGCTGCGAATCATTTCGGTACCACGTAAATGTTCTATTAGTACCCGATGATATTCCCGCATTTAATTCAACCGAACCAATACCACATAAAGACACATCACTTCCTAAGTCAACTTGCGAACACACCGGTCCGGGCTCAACACCATAGGGATTCCAGTAATTCCCGGTTGCTAAAAATTTATACATTACCGAAAGACAGGTATTAAAATAATTATCGCCTGACAAGGTAGAAAAATGACCTAAAAAATCATTTGCATCAGACTGGCTTGTAGTCATAGCAGCAAGAGCAAATGACCCCACAAAAGGAACATTATGCCATTGTCCGAAGACTGAACCATCATGATTATATCCGTCCACAACATTTTCAATTCCACCTACATTTGTTTTCACAAAATTAACCATTGGGAGCAAAAATGTTTCGGCATCACTACTTCCCCACCACAAATAATCTGTAGCAATTCTCCACGGTGTTCGACATGCATCATACTGATATGTATCGGGACCACCACCGCCACCGGCTACTCCACCACAGGGACCGGCATCTCCATTTTGATTTGTCCACGCCGTTACCAAACCGCTCGAAGAATGTTGGTTTGCAAACAATACAACATATGAGTCATCAGCAGCTTGCGTCCACCATGAGGCATTTGTATTGTCGCCTTTTTCAGTATAATATGCAGCAAAAGCACGATAATAGCCGGGAGAATAATAACTCGGGTTAGTACAATCACACCCCCCCCAGGCATCACCCGGTTTTTGTATAATTATTCCATTACAACTAGTAAATTCAGTGTTTTTCATTGCAGAAGCCAAAGCTTCAAAATCCTGTTCGTATCCTTGTCCCGGCCACTGATGAATAGCAACCAACATGCCCATGGCAGCATCCATATCGCCATCAGTTGCGGCACCGCTACCTGAAGGAGACAAACTACAACCCGGATATTCCCAATTCATAACACCATTACCGTTTTTACGATTATTGTAATAATTCAGTAATTTATCAAATTTGGTTTTATCACCGGCATAGGCAGTAATAACGAGACCATAGCCAATACCTTCGGAAACTGTATTCCCGTCATAATCAATGCGAGCTTCCGAAGCGGAACACTCAACATAATAGGCACTAATCCAATCATTATATTCTGCGGTAGCTTGAGCAGTTGTAATATTACTTGACATATACCCATACGGATGCTGCTGACTTTGAGGGTACGGAAACTCCTGTGCAGAAGCAGCTTGCCACAATAATGCAGCAACGATAATTAAAAAAAATCTTTTCATTTCTTTACCTAATTTAGAATGCAGTTTTTTTATAAAAAAACCAGTTTACTAAAATAAAACATTTTTTAGAGAAACAAAAATTATAAAAAGGAAAAAAATAAGGGGGAAGAAAAAAGTGCCCAAGACAGGAGTTGAACCTGCACGCTCTAATGAGCACATGGCCCTCAACCTGATAGGGTACAAATACCATTGTAACGAAATTTACAATTGGTTCAAGTAAAGCCAGTCTTTACTTGCCTTTACGGACTTTTACTTTTCCTTAGTTGCTTTTACTCGAAAGCAGAATTACAATAAATATAATATTTGTTGCCGAATTGTTGCCGAATAAATTTAGAGACCATAAGGCACAAATTTTATTATTATGGCAAACGCTACAGTTAGTATTTATTTAGACAGCTCGTACACAAAAAAAGATGGTACGTCAAGATTTTACATTAGGTTGACTTTAAACCGCAAATCTAAAAAAATTCCGTTAAACCTTTTTATCAACCCGGATTATTACAATGCTAGAACAAAAAAAATTAAAGAAATCAAGGAAGTTCCTAATGCAAAGGGAAACAATCTTTATTTAAAAGAAAAAGAAAGTGACGTTCAACAAATCATTATTGAATTAGAGAGAAGAAAGCAACCTGTTACTTTTACAAATGTTTTAAACCTATACGATAACAAAGAGGCAAATGGTAGTTTTATCGAATATGCAAGAGCACGTTTAATAACTGAACGAAACATACTTAAACCGAGTACCTATAAAGGTCTTTTATGGGATATTGAAAAAGTTGAACGGTATTTTCCTAATGTTACAATATACGAAATTGATGTAGAATGGCTTGAAAACTACAGAAACATCCTAATTGAAAAATTAGGTAACAAGCTAAACACGATATACGGCAACCTATCAATGATTAGAAAGTATGTAACATTAGCTTACAAGAAAACAATTATAAAGACAAACCCCTTTCACAATTTCCCATTAGAAAAAGAAGATGGTAAAAAAGAACACCTAACTCTTGAAGAACTTGATATACTTCACAAATACTATAATGAAAAATTATTTTTAGATGTTACTGCCCATGATGACCGAGGAAAAACTTATTTAACAGGATTAAAATACCAGGAAACACTTCAACATATATTAATAAGTTGCTACACAGGCTTACGTCTTGCAGACTTACAAGCTTTAAGGTATAAACATATTGAAAATGGAATGATTATTATGCCTATGGGAAAAAGCAGAAAGAATAAAGAGAAAACGCTTCGTATTCCTATAACGACAAGACTTAAAGCTGTACTGGATCTGAATGAAGGCATGAAACCTGACGACAAGGTTTATCAGGGTTTTGTTAGAAATAGTTCAGAAATAAACCCTATGCTACGCCATATAATGAAAGAGATTGGTATTAATAAATATCTAACCTTTCATTCCACCCGACACACTTTTGCTGTGAGTGCATTAACTCTTGGCATGTCAATAGAAACTGTATCTGATATTATGGGGCATAACGATTTAAAAACTACTCAAATTTATGCAAAAGTTGTTGATGATAAGCGCATCGGTGAAATGTCAAAATGGAATAAAATGAGTAAACTTGACGGGCGTAATGATTGCTTCGACCAGGTAGTTTGCCCTGAATGTAACAACCCAGTATTAACTTTCGAAAAGGGTGTTATTAAACTTAAAAAATTGACCTTAGAATGTCAATTCTGCACAACAAACTTTTCCTATAAAGTCAATTAACTAATAAAATAACATATGAAACCATATACGAGCATAAAAATAAATAGCATAAGAGTAGAGGTTGTTCTTTTACACGTTAATAATCACTTTTATTAACTATTAAAAATTATTAAAAATGCTCGTATATGATTTTATAGAAAAGATTGGAAGAATTGAGGTAAAAAAATCAAACATATTTAGGAAACGATATTTAACATTTATTGAGGAATTTTCTTCAGAACAAGAATATAAGGATAAGCTAGTTGAATACCTTTATATATTTAGAAAAGAGATACAACGTTTACCTTTTAATTTAGAGACAAAACAATCGAGAGAAGTATTTCTTAATAATTTATATGATGAATTCCTATACACTCGAGAGTTACTGAATGAACAGTTTAAGCGAATAATTTCACAAAGTCATGATTGCATATTGGCACAAAAAGTAAAGTTCAAATGCTTCTGCCCTCGATATTTTCAAAAAATCTATTTAGTAAAAGCTAGAAGAGCATATCATAACCTGAATATCGTATTTGCTTTACATATTGACACGATTGAAAATGCTATTGATGTATTAAAGCTAACTGCATTAAATGAAGGCTTTGAAATAAAATCTCCAGAGTATTTATTTGGAGAACGAATTAAGACAACACTTTCAAGTCCTGAATTAGCTTATCTATCTTTTGTTATCCTACAAAAAGTTTCAGAAGACCCAAACTTTAATCGTTCTCATTTATCAAGGTTATTAGCAGATAACTTCTCGACAAAAAAAACAAGTTCACCACAAGCTAGTCAGTTAAGAAAACACTTTACGGATGTAAATGATGGCGTTAGACTTCGGGTAGAAAAATTGATAAGAGAATTATCTGAATCCTGTCGCTCATAGATATTGTAATTTATTTTCAAAAATAATTATTCTTTTTAAACCTGATAATCTGACAATTAAGCAATAAAGACAATAGGGAATATCCCCTATTGCCCCTTTTTTCGTGTTTAAAGCAAATGTATGTTTGCCTACAAATTGATGTAAAACAAAAACATACAATCATGCTAAAAGAGGATTTAAACAATTTAGTCACCGTTGCTGACTTACATAGTTTTTCGGAAAAAATTATAAGCGAGATGCATCGGTTATCAGAAAAAGATAAGCCTGAATTCTATACTCCAAGTCAATTCAGCAAATTAATAGGTATGCCTTATACTACTGTTATTCATTATTGCAAAAACAACATGCTTAAGGCAAGACAGGAATTTAAAGGAGGTTCATGGCAAATCTATGCAAGTGAGATAAATCGGTTAAAAGAAGAAGCTAAAACAAACCACCTATCATATAGATAATGGATAAAGATAAAAAAGTAATAGCTCAGAGTAAAAGTCAAATAGCTGAAGCATACAATATAAGTTTAAAAACTTTCAATTGTTGGATTGAGCCAATCAAAGAAGATATAGGCAAATACCGAGGTAAATCATATACCCCAAAGCAGGTTAAAATGATATATGATTTATTAGGTCGCCCATAAGTATTTATTAATCACCCTTGACGGCTAATATTGGTTCTGGCAGGATTGAACAAGGGCAATCCTGCCATTTTTATTATAACTAACTAATGGATGCAAACAATACAATAGAGCAAATAAATGAACATATTCTTAATGTTGTTGAGAATTTTATTGAGTTAAAAAAAAGAGGCAGTAATTATATGGGATGCTGCCCTTTTCACAATGAAAAAACACCATCATTAAGTGTTAACCCTGCAAAGGGAATCTTTAAATGTTTTGGCTGTGGCAAAGGCGGTAACGCTATTGAGTTTATTAAGGAACATGAAGGTGTTGACTTTAAGGAAGCCGTTGAAATTGGAGCAAAAAAACTGAACATTAGTTTTGAATGGAAGAAAAGTACCAACTTCGATGAAGTAAAATATAGGCACGAGGAAAGTTTACGTGTTGCTTGTGGTATCGTTGAGAAATTCTTCTTAGAGCAAATCAAACTCAAAGAAGCTCAAGAGTATATTAAGGAACGAAAACTTGCCATACCCCAAAACAGCAGCTTTAATATAGGGTTTGCTCCAAATGGTAATACCCTCCTTGCCCATGCTCGAAAAATCGGATTAAAAACTGAAATACTTGAAGAAATTGGAGTATTAAAAAGTGCTACCAATGGTATTTATGACTTCTTTCGTAATCGTCTTATATTTCCTGTTTCCAATTCAAGAGGTCAAACAATTGCATTTGCCGGGCGTGATTTGAACGAGAACCCTAAAATTAAATACTTAAACACTCCTGAAAGCTGCATATATACAAAAGGTGATGAACTGTATGCTCTGAACGAAGCAAGATTCGCTATTAAAAATGAAGACCGTGCATATATTGTTGAAGGTTACACCGATGTATTAAAGTTACATTCAATAGGTATTTCAAATTCAGTTGCAACATGTGGAACAGCTCTTACAATAGCACAAGTAAAACTGTTAAGACATTATACCAATAAAGTAACACTCATTTTTGATGGCGATAAAGCTGGACAAAGTGCCACCGACCGAAATGCAGAGATACTTATCAAAAATCAGTTCCATGTTTCTATTATCGCTTTGCCCGAAAAACAAGACCCTGATTCTCTTTTTACAGACAAAGAAACCTTTCTTCAGTATAACGATAAGCAAACCGATTACATCATTCACAAAACAATGGTTTATGCCGAAAGGTTTGCAGCTGACCCTGTTCGGAAATCGGAAGCAATAAAACATACTGCTAAACTAATTTCCAACTATGATAAAACCAAACAAGAGGTTTATATCGACTTTGTAGCTGAGCAAATCAAACCAAAAAAAGCATGGCAAGATGCAATTAAAGAATTAGCAAGAAATGAGCCTAAGAAAAGCCAACGCTACAACATTCCTGAACATGTTAGCTTAAGTAACTTTAACCGATGGGGGTTTTATGTAGAAAACAACTGTTACATATTCCGAAACAAGAAAGGTGATGATTTTACCCATCACTCTAATTTTGTAATGACTCCCCTTTTTCACATCGAAAGCCCAATTAATGCCAAACGATTATATGAAATAAAGAATCGCCATAACCTTGTTAAAATTATCGAAATCCCCCAACGTGATATGGTTAGCATAACTGCATTCAAATTACAGATTGAATCTTTAGGAAACTTCCTTTGGACAGGAGGCGAAAGTGAACTAAATAAGCTGAAAGCATGGCTTTATGAAAAAACTAAAAGCTGTAAAGAAATATTGCAATTGGGTTGGCAACGTGAAGGATTTTTTTGTTGGGGCAATGGGATTTTTAATGGTGACGAATTTATTCGAGCAGATAAGTATGGCATTATTCAACATGACAATAGGTACTATTATATTCCTGCTTGCTCTGACATATATGATAGTGATGATACTTTGTTTGAATTCGAACGACACTTCATCTATAATGAGGGAAACACAACGCTTTATGAATATGCAAAGAAATACGCAGCTGTATTTGGCAACAACGGCATTGTTACGATGTCTTTCTTTTTTGCCTGTCTATTTATGGATATTGTAGGGAAACGCTTCGATAAGTTCCCTATTCTTAATATGTACGGACAAAAAGGTTCAGGTAAAAATGCTTGTGCTGAGAGTATATTGTATATGTTCGGTCGTAAAGGTAAAGTGCCGAACCTGCATAACTCCAGTAAACCATCTATTGCCGACCATGTGGCTACAAGCGCCAATGCTATTTGTGTTTTGGATGAATACAGAAACGATTTAGAGATGGAAAAACGAGAGCTACTCAAAGGATTTTGGGATAAGACAGGACGAACACGTATGAACATGGATAAAGACAAGAAAAAGGAAACCTCAAAGGTTAACCAAGGAGTCATTGTTTGTGGTCAACAAATTGCTACTGCCGATATTGCCCTATTTAGCCGTTTTATTGCATTGGGATTTTCAAAAACCATATTTTCATTTGAGGAAAAACGCTTGTTCGAGGAACTGGAACAAATCAACAAACAGGGTTTAACCCAAATCACTCATCAACTCTTAAAACATCGGGAGCTTTTTACCAAATACTATAACAAAGCTGTTGATGCTGTTAGCGATAAGTTCAGAGAACTTCTTGGAACAATAGCAATAGAAACTCGGATTTTTAATAATTGGCTTACTGTTGCTTCCGCATATGCTACTGTTGCTAAAATAGTAGAACTGCCTTTTAAATATGAGGAAATTCTTCAGCTATTTGTTGATATGATGGTTGAACAAAATAAGGAAACGGCCAGGAACGATGATTTGGGTATCTTTTGGAAAACCGTTCAATATCTTATCAGCTCCAATGTACTATTTGAAGATGGCGATTACCGTGTAGTTTATACCGAAAAATTAGAACGAACTTTTAAGGAAGATGGTAAATGGCGAAAATCTGATATAGTTTTTCCTGAACCTCAAAAGCTCCTATATCTATCCGTAAGTCGAGTGTTTGGTTTGTATAAATCACAAGCATTGCGAGAGGGTGACAAACCATTGCCCGATGCAACGGTGGAATATTATTTAAAGAATAGCCCTGCTTTTATTTGCGACACGAAGAAAGTCAGCTTTAAAAAAATTGATGCTAAAAGTGGTTACCAAGAAACAGACGAAAATGGCAATAAGAAATACACGAGCACAACTGCTTTTGTATTCTATCTCGATAAGCTGAATCTAAACCTTGATACCAAAACAGAACCATTTCAGAATTACAATAATTAAATAACTATGAACAAATTAGAATTAAACAATCGCTTATTCAAAGATGTAAAGCAGATAATTGAACAAGGAAAACTACAAATCGCACAATCTGTAAATATTGGTGTTACTGCAACATATTGGAATGTAGGCAAACGTATTAGAGTAGACATTCTTAAAAACAAGCGTGCCGAATATGGTAAGCAGATTTTGCAGACACTGTCTGCAAAATTGATAAAAGAGTATGGTTCAGGATATTCCGAACGAAACTTAGCAAATATGATACGTTTTGTAGAAGCTTTTCCTGAAGCTGAAATAGTATCCACATTGTGGAGACAATTAAGCTGGTCTCATTTTGTGCATATTATAACACTTAAAACAGAATTAGAACGTGATTTTTATGCTCAAATGTGTCGCATTGAAAGTTGGAGTACCCGAACATTAAAAGATAAAATAAATTCAATGTTGTTTGAGCGTACTGCTATCAGTAAAAAGCCAGAAGAACTTGCAAAGCTTGAACTTAAAGAATTAAAAGAGAACGATAAGCTTTCTCCTGATTTGGTTTTTAAAGACCATTACGTGCTTGACTTCTTAAATTTAAAGGACACCTATGCAGAGAAAGACCTTGAAGCTGCAATACTCAAAGAAATAGAAAACTTTCTGATTGAACTTGGTGCAGGATTTTCATTTGTTGCTCGGCAAAAACGTATGATAATTGATAATATCGACTACAATCTTGATTTGTTATTTTATCATAGGAAACTAAAACGCTTAATAGCAATTGAACTAAAAATTGGAAAATTTAAAGCTGCATACAAAGGTCAAATGGAACTGTATCTACGTTATCTTGAATGGCACGAAACAGAACCTCATGAGGAACGACCAATTGGCTTGATTCTTTGTGCCGAAGGAAATCAGGAACAAATAGAACTCCTACAATTAGATAAAGCAAATATAAAGGTTGGCGAATATATAACTCAATATTTACCAAAAGAGCTTTTAGCTAAGAAGCTGCATCAATTTACAATTACAGCTCAAAAACATATCGAAAAACGCAATAATAAATAACGAATTATTTTACCTCTAAAATAATTAGCCCGGTATCAGTTTTGGTATCGGGCTTTTTGTTGCTCATTTTTAATTTTCTTCTCATAACATTAAAAACTCTTACAAAACTGGTTACTTAGATTACTTAGGTTACTTAGACAAGTATAAATAAATGAATACAAGTATATTATATCATTATTAGTTATTCAATAAAGTTACTTATGGTTACTTAGAGTTACTTAGAATTTTGACATTTTAAAGAAAGGTTACTTAGTTACTTAGAAATATTTCATTGAGTTAAAAGTATAGATAGCTGATTACATGTAACATAATCCGACTAAGTAACCTAAGTAACCCAAGTAAGGGAAATGTAGATATTTTATTAAAGAATAGTATTTTATTAAGAAGACCAAAAAAGCTATCTTTACATCATTAGCCGTCAAGGGTATAATTTTAATTATTATGCCCAAAATTCTTCATTACACTCAAAACATAAGTCTCATTCTATGGCTTATTGTAGTTTCACAGCATCAATTCAGGCTGTTATTATCTCAAAGTACCCTTCAAGAAACCCAATATTTAGTAAAGCAGTCTAAATATTATCTCAATGCTATCAAAAGCAAGGTGGATATTCAAAAAAGCTTAAAAAAGCTCTCGAAAGCACTTAAAATATACTCTACAAGAGTGCTTTTATCTGCTTTTCAGCTGCGTTATTGCTCATTTTTCAACCAAAATCAAGCCTTATGACAGTCAAAAGAACAATATTAAAGCAAGATTTGGTTAAAAAACTGTACCCGAATAGCATTTCAATTAAATCTGCCATGCAGCAACTCAGGAATGAAATTGAAATTTGTCCTACATTAAAGGAGCAGATTGAATTGGCAGGGAATACCAAACGACATTATTTCAACAAACAACAACTCCTTTTAATCCTGGATCACTTTTGTATAACACTTGAAGAATTAGAACAGTTATGAAATATTTTATTGGAATTACCGAATTAGAACAAGCAAAATTACGCTATCGGAAATTAGCAAAGCAACTACACCCCGATGCCGGAGGAACTGCTAAAGAGTTCCAAAAATTGCAAGAAGAATATAAAACCGTGCTTTTACAGTTACAACAAAACAATCTTGTCGATACTACCACAAAACAGCCATCAATAGAAAATGAACTAATAAATGAATTAGGAAAACTGGCCAAGGTGCTTATTAAAAAGCAAGTGCCTCAAGATTATCTAAAGCAAAAAATGCAAACAACAGAATCTCCTTTAAAAAAAGGTATATTCGGGAATATTGTGGATTTGTTGAATAGCATAAAATAAAAAACATTCGATAATTGTCTTAAGGGGACTTCTAAAAATTAATCTACTATAAATCAATTGATTATTCGTAAATTTATATTCTAAAAATAAATACTAAAAAGATGTATAAAACGCGAGGGAACAGAGGGTTATTTGATGATGAGTTTACTAAAGAACGCTTGTCAGCGATGGGTAATCCATTGGCATCAATAAGTACGGTAATTGATTTTGAATTCTTTAGAGAAACCCTAGAGCATAAATTACTCAATACTAACAAAAAGAATAATGCAGGAGCAAAACCTTTTGATGTGGTGCTGATGTTTAAGATTGTTATTTTACAACGTTACTATGGACTTGGAGACAAGCAGATAGAGTACCAAATTTTGGATAGAACCAGCTTTAAGAATTTTTTAGGATTAGAAACAGGCGATAAAGTACCTGACGAAAAAACAGTATGGCATTTTAGGGAGCGTGTAACAAAAACAGGACTAGTAGAAGAATTATTTGAACAATTCACTTCCTTTTTAGAAGAGCAAGAACTTATATTTAATGAAGGCCAAATGATAGATGCTAGTTTTACCGTAGCACCTCGTCAACGAAATACAAGAGAAGAGAACAAGGAAATTAAAAATGGCGAGGGTGATGGTTTATGGAATGACAAGCCCAATAAGAAAAAGCACAAAGATATTGATGCACGTTGGACAAAGAAAAATGGAGAGACTTTCTATGGCTATAAAAATCACGCAAAAGTAGATACAAAAAGTAAATTCATTAACACCTATACTGTAACAGATGCATCCGTTCATGATTCACAAATTTTGGATAATTTACTTACCGAAAAAGATAAAGAACAAGAGCTGCACGCAGACAGTGCCTACACAGGAGAAGAACAAGATAAGATTATTGAGAAATATGAAATGAAGAATAAAGTACACGAGAAAGGCTATCGGAACAGACCGTTAACCGATGAGCAAAAGGCAAGTAACACTAAAAAATCAAAAATTAGAGCAAGAGTGGAACATGTATTTGGCTTCATGGAGCAAAGTATGCAAGGTTTAGTTTTAAAATCGGTAGGCATGGTAAGAGCCACTGGAATAATAGGATTAATCAATTTAACCTACAATTTATTTAGATATGAGCAAATTAAAAGACTAAAAATAACTTACTGATAGGTAGATAGATAGATAGATAGATAGATAGATAGAATTTTAATATTTATTATTAATAATCAATATCTTATTGGTAGATTTGTAATGAAATTTTATCTCAAAACAATAAAAAAGGGTTCTTGTTGTTTTGAGAAGCAGAAAAAACTCAATTTTTAGAACTCACCTTAATGATTATACAGAAGTCATTACTATTCTTGGAATGAATGTTAAGGAACGTTAGTTTGTGAAGCGTGACAAAATTCATGCAAATTATTATATCTACTAAAATAGTATATTTTTTGTTCCTTTCATTTTGTTTAAATTTTTAAGTAATTATTTCTCTCTTAGGGAACTAAACAGATTCATTCCAATTACCTATTCTTAAAAAATGTAATTTTAATAACGTAATAAAGCATTATGAAATATTTTTTTTGATTTTCTCAAAACAAACAAACAAACAAACAAAGCCATACTATCAATGTCTTTACAGCATATTCCTTACATTTTTTTTGTAAAATAAACAACTGTTAATACCTTTTTGTATCTCTCACATTTTGTTAATAAAAATAAAATACCTATTTTTATGGCGGTATTTAACCATATTAACATCGCATATAACGCAACATTATTAAGTATAATTTAAAAAATAACACACAATACGCGAAATAAATACATACATATTAATATGTATTGTAAAAATAAATAATAATAAAAGTATCTATGACCACAACACCCAAGCTTGCAAGACTACGGTTCTTGAAATTCTTAATAAGCATTCTCTTTTTCTTAAGTGTATCGTTCAACTCGTTTGCGCAATTGGAAATTAGTAGCACTGTACCAACAGGAGCTAATGAAGCCCTTAATGTTGGGGTTGGTACAGCTTTGTTTGAACTGGAAATAACAAATGGAGGTGTGCCTGCTAATATTCAAGAAGTCCAATTTGCTCAGCCATTGGGTGTAAGAGTAACCTATGCAGAGTTTGAACTGGGAGGTCAAATTTACCTTGCAAGCGTAACTGACAATTCTGTTATTATTGATACGACACTTGGTTCATCACAAAAAATGACTGTTACATATTATAAACAGGCAAATTGTCAAGTTGTACCTTCGGCAAGCTCTGGTTTTTCTGTTTCTGTAATAGATAATATATCAATAGTTACAAATGCTGGAACTGAAAGCATAGAATCAAATTCATATCCTATTCTTTTCCCTGGACTTAATATGAACACCCCAGAATCTCCAAATAATAATAAGACAGTTGTATACAGAGAAAGTTTTACTGATAGTATAAACATTAGTAACTCTGAAAATGCTGGTAAAGTTACAGATATGGTTGTTACTATGACTTGGGATAATTCAAGTGCTATTACTGTAACAGGTATGCAAATTGATGGTATTGGAAATGTTCCTTTTGAACCTAAACCTAATGGAAACTCCGTAGAGGTTATACTTAAT
>JAQICB010000107.1 GCA_027858745.1 Bacteroidales bacterium | reverse complement strand
TATTGCGATAAGTGATGAAAATACGTGCTTTTAACCCGAGTTCGATATAATTTTTTAGATTCAGAACGCTTATAAATAGTGAGGTCTATCAAAAATAATGAAATAATAACGGGTTATTTTAAATTATTTCACAATAGCTCGCTATTATTCAATAATTTGCCTTGATAAACAGCTTTTTATATCAACCGAGGACAAAGGACGAGCTCAGCGGAGCTAATCTGAACTCGAAAAATTACGTCGAAATCAGGTTATAAGTATCCCAATACTACAACTACAAAATCAGGTATACATGTATTGCCGGAAAAAATATAAGACATAAAAAAAGCGGTTACATTTCTGCAACCGCTTTTATATTTAGATTAAAATATATGCTTATTTTTTAAATACTTGAATAGATTCTTGTTGTGCTGAATCAAATTTTACTTGCATAAAATAAACACCTTGCGACAATCCATCCACATCAATTGTCACACTCGTATCGTATACATCAAGAACTTTCACAACAGTTCCATCGATAGAAACAACAGAAACACGAGTTATTAAATCTGAACTTGTCAGCGACATAAATGAGGTACACGGATTAGGATATGCTTCAAGCTCAACAGAAACTACCGAATTAATATCTGTAGCAGGATCACCCGGCACTTGTGAAGCTTCGAACGTAGCTATTGCATCTTCCAAATCACTCACCATTTGATTAACCTGTGCCTGAATTACTGCGTCATCTGCATATAACTCCTCGGCACTTTCAATTTCAGATATAAATATATGCGTTTCTTGAAAGGGATACTGACCTGGTTCGGAACCTACAACTGCAATTTCATAAATCGCTCGAGCCTGCGCAATTACAGTTTCCAATTCATCTTTTAACACCGTAACCGGATTAACAGATGCTTCAAACACATCAATTGCATCTTGTAAATCAATTACAGCCTGATCAACCTCTGCCTGTGAATATCCTGAGTTAATCAGAATGATTTGTGCATTATTAATTGCATATTCAAAATCATCCATTGATGTTTGTGGATATGTTCCTGCAATCGTTCCGGCAGTTGCGCCACTTAATAATGACTGAGCACTCGAAACAAGCGATTGAAGAGTAGATTTATTAACACCTATCAAACGAGACTGGAATACATCTAATGCCGTTTCCATATCAGATACAGCTTGGTCAACCTCTGTTTGTGTTGCCGTTGCATCGTTGAATACCAATTCGGCAGCATCTATAGCAGTTTGCAAATCAGCTTTTGAACCAACTTCATATTCACCATCTGCAGAACCTTCTACCGCATTGGCAAGCGTAGATTCAGCAGAAGAAATGATTGCCTCTAAAGCATCTTTATCTACACCAACAGACGGATTGGTCGTACTCTCAAATGTTGCAATGGCATCATTCAATGTACTTACCATTGCATCAACAGCCGTTTGGCTCGTTGGATTATCAGCCAAGGTTTGTGCATTATCAATTGCTGCTTGTAAATCATCTGCCGCACTTTGTGGATGTTGTCCTTCTGCGGTTCCAATATCAGCAGATGCTAAGGTGCTATTTGCCTCAGTAATTTTAGATTCTAAAGCAATTACATCAATATTTAATTCCGGATTAACTGATGCCTCGAATGTATCAATTGCACCTTGTAAGTCTAAGACTGCCTGATCAACTTCTGCTTGCGTTGCCGCATCATCAACTTTCACCGCTTCGGCAGTTGTAATTGCCGTCCCGAAAGCAGTATATGCAGCAGAAGGAAATTCTCCAGGATTTGTTCCAACAACCGCATCTGAATATAATGTATTAGCATCTGCAATTAATGCTGTTAATACCGATTTGTCAGCCTCAGGATTAACCGTATTTTCAAATGTAGTTACCGCTTCTTCAAGACTTGTAACCATAGTATTAACCGCTACTTGTGTCGTAGGATTATCAACCAATGCCTGAGCATCATCAATTGCAGCTTGTAATGTTGTTTGTGCACTTACAGGGTGTTGTCCCGGTAACGAACCAACATTCACATTTACCACTGTTTCGGCATCAGCAATAGCCACCTCAAGTGCTGTTACATCAATATTTAATTCCGGATTAACTGATGCCTCGAATGTATCAATTGCATCTTGTAAGTCTATGACTGCCTGATCAACTTCTGCTTGCGTTGCCGCATCATCAACTTCCACCGCTTCGGCAGTTGTAATTGCCGTCCCGAAAGCAGTATATGCAGCAGAAGGAAATTCTCCAGGATTTGTTCCAACAACCGCACCTGAATATAATGTATTAGCATCTGCAATTAAGGCAGTTAATACCAATTTATCTACAGGTTCAGGAACAGTTGGCAAGGTAATACTACCACCAACTATTGCAACTTGATCTAATGCAACTGTCCCGGTAGCTCCGGTAGCTCCTTCAACTTTCCATTGGAATTTATATATTTGAGAAATATCAAAAGTATACTCATCACCCCATGCGTATTGAACAAAATCTGTCCATGCATACTCAACTTTAGTCCATGTAGTATGAGCAGGTATAGTAACATGATACGTATCATAGTTTGGATCAGCTCCTATATTTTCAGGCACAGAAACCTCTAAAGCACATGCATCGCCTTTATGATAAAAACTAATACCATCTGTACCACTAAAATCAAATGATTCTGTTTCAACTTCTTTCGTATTAAAACCAAAACCGACAAAAGGACTATCTGCATTTCCACCTTTATCCAATGCATACGTTATTTGTGCAGCAGAATCAGTTCCATCAGCTCCGGGAGTAACACTATTAAACTGTTCCCCGTTAGCCGGAGTAACCGTTGATAAACCACTATTATCGACATCAGTATACGTAAACCAATATGTTAACAATTCTGTTGAAGCCAACTCATTTGATGCAATAAAAGTTGAAGAAGGTTCTATTTGACTAGCACTAAATACATCAATTGCAGCAAGTAAATCCGTTTCAGCCTGATCAATAGTAGCCTGATCAGCTTCTGAATCAGCAGCAACTAATTGAGCAGCGTCCAAAGTAACTTGTAAATCATCTATAGCTGTTTGCGGATAATTTCCTGGTTCAGTACCGGCAACAGCAGTTGTAATGTTATCGTCAGCAGTTGTAATTGCCGCAACAAGTCCGGATTTATCAACCGTTGGTGTACTTCCTCCGGCAAGACCTTCGAGCACAACATAATCTAATGCTACAGTACCCGCAGTTGTAGGTACATCTGATATTTTCCATTGAAATTTATATACTTCCGTTAAATCTAAATCATACGGATCTCCCCAACCTGCTTGAGAAAAATCGGTCCACGCTAATTCAACTTTTGTCCAAGTAGTATGAGCAGAAACAGGCACAGCGTATGTATCATAATTTGCACTTGTTCCTATATTATCCGGTAAATATATTTCCAGAACACATGCATCACCTTTATGATAAAAGGAAATGCCGGTGCCGGCACTAATATCCATTGGCGCTTCATCTTCACCTAACTGCGTTCCAATACCAACAAAAGGATTGTTATCATCATCCCCCCACGTTCCGCCGAGAGTGTATGAAATCTCTGCAGAATAGCCTGATCCGTTTGCACCACCAACAGTCATGGTAAAATCTACCGTTTCTGAAGTTAATGGATCTATTGTTGAAGTACCGGAATCATTTGCATCATCATATGTATACCACGCACCACCAAGTTCATTTAAATTATCCATATCTTCACAATCATCAACAAGCGTAGAGTTTCCTGCCAAACGATTTGTTACTGCTTGATTTGAGAACGACTCCATAGCCATACCTTCGGTACTTTGAATTGTTCCCGGTGTATATGAAATTGTCATAATATCTCCCGGTTCAATACTTACCGAAGTAGCTAAATCTAATACAATAGTAGAAGCTCCGTCGAGAGAAATAGCAGTAAATGGAGATGATTGAGTAAGCGTATTTAATTTAAAGACAAAACTTCCGGTTTCTGACGAAGCCGGCGTCATTAGATCTTTATTCACGCTCAGAATAAGCTGTGTTCCATCAGCATTTGTTTCGGCTCCGGTAATTCGCGGAGGTGTAGGTCCGGAATTCGAATATGGATTTGGCATATTGCCTGACATTGTTAACAAATACAAAATTTGAACTGTTGGAGCATAATAACCGTATCCTTCATTTTTATTTTTTAAATATGTATAAAATGTATTAAGATTCGATTGCTGTGTTTCATCAACCATAAGTGCAGAACCAAGACCACCGACAAAACAGGAATTTCCATATCCCTCACCCTGATCCTGAACACCGGTATACGAAGAGGCATCTATACTTGTATATGCACCAACACTACCGGGATTATTTAACACCCCTTTTGCTGACATTAAGGCTATAGAATTATCACACATTTGTTTTGATTCAGATGTACCGAACCATACATAATCCCATGCTACACGCCATGGTGTACGACATGCATCCCAGTAAAAGTCATATCCTTGTTGATAATCCCGCGTTCCGGATGCTGTACACCAATCAGGCCACAAACCGTTTCGTTGAGAAGATTGTAAAAAACTATGTGATGCAGAATAAACTGAACTCCAATTACGGGTGGTGGAAAATCCTTCTTGATCTTGAGCTTGCATAAATAACCCAACACTTGCAGTTGTAAAGTAACATGGATTTTTCGCATCATCCCATTGATGTCCCGGTTTAAATATACTATTATTATCAACCTGCAAATCTCGTATTTTAGCAAGAATATTTTCTGTTTCCTGTATATAATTAATCGTTCCGGAACTTCCCCATTGCTTATGTGCTAAAGCAAGTGCAAGAGCAACATCTAAATCACCATCAGTAGCAGAACCTCCACAGCTACTTCCTCCACACTGACTATCGGGTGCCACACCGGAAAATCCTTCAATTTTCCAATCCATTAAATAACCTCCTTGAGAAGAGAAATTTTTATAATAATTATACAACTTATCAAATCGGGCTTGAGCAGTTGTATTTGAAGAATTAGACATATACACATAAATAAGCATACCATACCCTATACCTTCACTAACTGTATATGTTGGATCATCAAATTTAATTCGTCCTAAATTACCACTTTCTTGATAAAAAGTCGTATTCCAGTTTTCATACAAAGATTGTATTCGTGCATTATCCGGTGATTGGGCTGTAATCCCATACGGATATTCAACATTTTGGGGAAACGAAAAGTTTTGCCCCCATACCATAATTGACAACAATGTCAACATACTCAACAAAGAAATTTTCTTACTCATAACTACATATTTAAATTACTTCATACTATTTATTTCGGTTCAAAGATAAAAAAAAGGACATAAAATAGATTATCTCCTTCGGAATTCTCACGTATGTATAACAGTAAAAATGTGCTGAGACCCTATATTATCGAGCACTTTTTTTGTTGCCGAAGAGTAAACCTGTACTTACCCACAATCGGAACAATATGATAATAAAAGCCTTATGAAATTGGAATTGCAATACAAAAAAGAAAAAATAAAGCACACTTCCAATCCATTTCACACATTCTTTGGCATAACTTACCATTCGTTTTTCTATAGAAAATCGAGTTCGTTGTTTTTCACTCATCCCAACGCCAAGGGCTTGATTTTTTAAAAACTCTTTTGTCATTCGCGACTCTGGTATAATATGATACACCCAGGGCTTCGCCGCATACCACACAGAGAGGCTCTGTTGCTGCATGCGATAAAATAAATCTTTTTCTTCACCACCCATCAAATTCTTTCCGGTACGCCCCAATTCTGTATTAAAATCTCCACATAATTCGAATACAGAACTACGAAAAGCCATATTTGCTCCTATAGGATACTTCCCGGAACGAAACGGTTTATCGACATCACCTAAATCTATAATTGAAAAAAGTGGTGTTAGTACATCAGGCATCCACTCTGGTTTTGACACCTCATATTTCGGAAAAATACGTCCGCCAAGAGCCGACACAGAAGGATGAGTTTCGAAAAAAAACATAATCTCTTCTAAATAGGTTTTTGAAGCAACCGCATCATCGTCAAGAAAAACAATAATTTCACCTTTTGCAAGAGCTATTCCTCTGTTGCGAGCATACGATAATCCTTGTTTAGTTTCCTTATAATAATGATAATTCAAATGGGAAGCTGATTGTCCGAACTCCAAACATTTAAGAGCCGTTGTATCTGTCGAATTATTATCAACAAGAATAATCTCATATAAAGATTCTTCGAAGGTTTGATCACGTAAACTCGTTAAGGAATCTAGAATATATTTTTCTCTATTATATGTGCAAACCACTACTGATATTTTCATACATCAGCTCGAGTTATTCATCATTACTGATAATTTTAAACTCAACCCGTCTGTTCAATGCCCGACCTTCATCGGTACAGTTATCTGCAACCGGTTGGTCAAATGCATATCCTTGATATTGCAGACGAGACATCGGGATTGATTTTGCTATATAATTGACAACCGATTGTGCACGAGCCTCCGATAATTTTTGATTGAACTGGTGCGAACCTTGATTATCGGTATGACCACCAATTTCAATAATCATATTCGGATTGTCTTGCATAATTTTAATTAAATTATCCAACTCGGTATATGATTTAGGATCTAATTTTGCACTTCCATAATCAAAAAACACATTACGAAGCACAATACGAGAATCTTTTTGTATTTTCATTAATTTTACATTCAAAATAATCTCTTGATAATCTGATGTTTTTGGAATATTGAAATTTTCTGAATGAAATAAATATCCTTCTTTTTTTACGGCTATACCATAATTTTTACCGGAAGGTAGTGGTATAAGAAATTGTCCGGTAGAAGAGTTTGATTGCAGAGTAGAAATAACCTGTCCGGTTTCATTATCCGTAATAACAATCTCTGCCCCCAAATATGTAGGTGTTTCAGCAAACGCATCGGATACAACTCCTTTTACAATTGTCAAACGAGATGTTTTAATATCCACCGATTTTTCTATCACAACATCCTGCGTTACTGCCTGCGATTGACTTGCAATAAGCAAGTTTTCGGTTGCCATTTCAAGTTTTTTCTCCGGTCCCAAAAATGTAATTTCATACACATCGTGTTTTCCCAAGCCACCAACTCGACTTGACGAATAGTATCCAACACGACCGCTACCGGCAAGCACAAAAAAGCGTTCGTCACCCGGAGTATTTATCGGATATCCTATATTTTCAGGAGTTGACCACGAACCATCATCCTGCAATTCAGAACGAAACACATCGTATCCGCCCATAGTATTGTGTCCGTCAGACGAAAAGAACATGGTACGACCATCGGGGTGCATAAACACATCAACCTCATCATAGGGAGTATTTATTGTTGCCCCCAAATTAATCGGATCACTCCATTTATCTTTCACATTAAGCGTGCATTTATAAATATCATGTTGTCCGTAATTAACCGTTTTATTTGAATTATTACTGACAAAATAAATTGTTTTCCCATCATACGAAAACGATGCCGCAGACTCATGTCCGTCAGAATTAATTGGTTTAAAAAACCGTGGATTTGTCCACGACTTACCTTTTCGTTCGGTATACATAATATCACCGCCTTTTTTACCATAATACATAAACATTTTTTGTCCGTCCGGCGAAATACCAATAGTTGCATCGTTATGTTTCGAATTAATTGGTTTTTCCATGACTTCCGCCTGACTCCACTGCGAACCCAAACGACTTGATACCCATATATTCTCATCATATTCACCCACAGGATCCTTCTTATTATTAAACGGATTTGTGCGTTTCGAAGTAAACACCATCATACTCAAATCGGCAGTAATTGCCGGAGAATAATCAGAATAACCAGTATTAATATTTGCTCCCATATTATCAATAAACGCACGAACAGAATCTGCCACTAACTCTTTCCCCGTTTTACACTCCTCAATTCTTCTCTCAATTGTACGTGCCATTCTGGTAATCTCCTCAGGTGACAAATTTGACTGATGCCGACGAAAAGTATTAATAGACTTATCAAACTGATAATCTGCATGATATGCGGTCGCAAGTAAAAAAAGCACATCAGAGGCAACATAAGGACTGAGCTGTTCTGCCTGAAGCAAATACGGAATAGCCTTAGGCATATTTACCGAATTCACATAACATACGCCAATTTTATAATTTAATTCCGCATTTTTCGGATTAAGTTTATATACATTTAAGTATAAAGGTAATGCTTCACTATAAATCGGATATTCTTCAAAAAAGAATTTATCAGCCTTTTTTAAATCTTTTTTAGCCTGTTTGTATTCCGACTTTTTACCCGGAAAATTTTTCTTTTTAAATTCTACATTTTGACCGAAAGTTGTGGTTTGCATAATAAACACACAACAAAGTAACGAGAGATATTGAAACGATTTCATATTTTAGTTTTTTTCTGTATACACTTTATATTAATTACACCCTGAAATATATGCAGCAGGAACATCAACTCCATTTTTTTTAGCTTCAACCCATTCCAAGCATGCCTCATCAAATTTTTTCATCATTTCGTACGCTGCCCCACGATTAAAATATGCAATGCCGAGTTCAGGATTCAACTCTACAGCTTTGGAATACATTTTCACTGCATCATCAAACCTATTATCTTTTGCATATAAAATTCCAAGATTGTTATATGCATAGGCATAATCCGGTTTTATTTGCAAAGCTTTTTGATAATCCTTAAATGCCCCCTGAATATCTTTCAAAGCATATTTTGCTTCACCTCTGTTATTATATGCAATATGAAAATCATTTTTCCATTTTATTGCTAAATCATAACTCTCTACAGCTTTTTTATAATTTCCATTTAAAAAATAAACCTTTCCAAGATTATCGTACGCCGCCGCAAATTTTGGCATTATTTGCACTGCCTTTTGATAATCGAGAATTGCTGCATCCACATCACCAATCATCCGACGAGCACTTCCGCGATCGTTATATGCAAATGCATATGCTGGATTAAAAGCAATTGCTTTGGTATATGCATCAATTGCATCTTTATAATTCTTTTTGAAAAAATAACTGACCCCAAGATAATAATATAATTCAGGTGTTTTATATCCATGAATTTGAGCAGCAGTAAAATCTAAAATTGATTGAGAATATTGTTTTTGAGAATAATATAATAATCCGCGACTGTAATATGCTTGTGAAAAAGTTGAATCTATCTGTAAAGCTTTATTGTATGCCAAAACTGCACTGCGAAGATTTCCTGCATAGGTATAAGCAGCACCCATATTCAAATATGCTTTTAAAAAATCGGGCTTAAATTGAATAGCTTTTTTAAATTCAGTTATTGCATTATCATATTGCTTTTTCTGCAGCAATTGTATGCCGGTATTATACGCCAATTCTGCTTCCTGATTTTCTTCAACTACAATTGTTTCAACAGTATCCGCTTCTTGTGCGAACAGATTTACATGTGCAAACACACTTAATATAAGAAAAATACATACTATTCGTTTCATTATCTGATTATTTAGAGTTTAGCCAAAAATATAAAATAAAATCTATATACCACCATAGTTACATAAAAAATATTTAACAATGTGCATTATATTTACTATCTACACATAAGTCTATGTATTCTAAAGTTCAAGGCGCGTGAAAAATAAAAACTACAGCATGCTCATGTATTCAAAGATTTATATTTTAAACCTGAGTTCGATATAATTTTTTAGGTTCAGAACGCTTATAAATAGTGAGGTTCCATCGAAAATAATGAAATAATAACGGGTTATTTTAAATTGTTTTTGAGCTGAAGATGGCTGTTTATAAGCGGAAAAAGTATGCTTTGCATAAAAAGCTGTTTTTCTGCGTTAAATTATTTCACAATAGCTCGCTATTATTCAATAATTTGCCTTGATAAACTGCTTTTTATATCAACCGAGGACAAAGGACGAGCTCAGCGAAGCAAACTTGTATTTGAAAGACAAACACTAATTATTTCTTTCGCAAACGTGCAACATAATCATAATGCTCACCTTCCTGTAACAACTCACAGGTAAATCCTGCAATAGTTGCGGCATCGCTTAATGTCTGAAAATCAACGTATACCCAGTTAAAAGCATCGGAAATATATGTGTCACAACTAACTCGGAATGATACTTCACCATAATATGCGTCCGTCAGTGGCACTACAAATGAGCCATCATCTTCTTCGAACAGGTACAGCAAATCGGATGAATCTAAAATTATGCATCCTCCCTCGCTCAACAATTTAGATGCAGACGCAAAAAAAGAAGGAAAATTTCCGCACGACTCTATTAAACCAATACCATTCATGAGAAACAAAAGCGTATCGAAACGTTGCCCGGAATATAAAAAAAAATCTTGACAAACAACCGAACGAACACCTCGGCTATCCATCACCTCGCATGCGAGTGGAGAAATATCGAGGGCTGTCAGATCATATCCTTTTTCTTGCAAATACAATGAATGCGAACCACTGCCGGCACCAACATCCAACACCTTCCCATAAGCATTGCGCAGTGCACACTTTTCAATTTCGGGCATATCTGCATATTCGCGAAAAAAATACGAAACCGGCACCTCATCATCATCAAACATATCTGAATGAAGCGTAAAATATGCCTGAGCATTTCCATCTAAATATGCTTTATAAGCGAGTCCTAAGGGGTCATTATGATGAAAGCGTTTTTCCATACATTATCGCGTTGAAATATAATCTTTCCATTTCTTAATGAGACTTGTCATATCATCGGGGATTTCCGATTCGAACCTCATAGTTTCACCGGTTGTAGGGTGTACAAAGCCAAGAGTTTGAGCATGAAGGGCCTGTCGGGGGCAGGCTTTAAAAAGATTATGCACAAACTGTTTATATTTAGTAAAGGTTGTTCCTCTCAAAATTCTATCTCCCCCATAAGTATTGTCGTTAAACAACGGAAATCCAATAGATTTGAAATGAGCTCTGATTTGATGTGTCCGTCCTGTTTCAAGCCGACATTCAACAAGAGCAACATAGCCAATTTCTTCTAAAACTTTATAATGCGTAACCGACCATTTCCCATATTGCTCATCGTTAAACATGGTCATAATCTTACGATTTTTCAAATTCCTTCCAATATACCCCGTAATTGTGCCCTCACGTTCTTTCGGAACGCCCCATATAAGGGCAACATATTTTCGTTCGGTTGTTTTTTCAAAAAACTGCCGTGCCAAAAAAGTTTTAGCATGTTCGTTTTTAGCAATAACCAACAAACCGGAGGTGTCTTTATCTATTCGATGCACCAAACCCGGACGTGGATCACCTGTCTGAAATAAAGGATTATCTTTAAGGTGCCATGCCAAAGCATTAACTAAAGTGTTGGTGTAATTTCCGTATGCAGGATGCACCACCATACCCGGGGATTTATTTACCACAATCACATCATCATCTTCGTACACAATATTCAGAGGAATATCCTGAGGAATTATCTCTATTTCCTGACGCGGATAATCGAGTTCTATAGTAATAATATCTGAGGGCTTAACCTTATAACTGGATTTTATAGATTCTCCGTTCGCAAATAAATATCCGTTGTCGGCAGCTTGCTGAATTTTAGTTCGAGAAAAATTCTCAATTCTGTCACACACGAACTTATCCGCTCTTATAAATGCTTGTCCTTTATCAGCAATAAATTTATAATGCTCAAACAATCCGCGTTCATTTTCTCGACCTGTATCCATATTTTTTTATGCAAAAATAAGAAAAAAAATTGCAGTATCGTATAAGAGAGCATTTCAAATCAAATAAAATAACGCCTGTTGAATATACTTTTTCGAAACAATACTCTATATTTGCATAAAACAGAGTAGATATGAATAGGATACAAAGATATATTTCCTTACTTTTTTTAATGTTTTGCCTTCATTTTAGTTTTGCTCAAAAAACAACAGATTCCATACCTCCCACAAGAGTGTTATTAATTTTTGATGCCTCAATGAGTATGACATCTCGCTGGGAAACGGAAACACGTATGGTAACGGCAAAAAACATATTAGTCCCGTTTATTGATTCACTATCAAAAATACCCAACCTAGAAATAGCTTTACGTATATTTGGTAATCGCAGTCCGGTTCCTCCCCAAGATTGTAACGATACTCATTTAGAGGTGCCATTTAGTAAAGACAACAATCAGCTTATAATAACAAAAATTCTTGAAACGGAATCTTTGGGAACAACTCCTATTGCGAATTCCCTTTCAATGGCTACCACCGATTTTCCGAGAGATTCGACATACCGAAATATTGTATTTATAATTACCGATGGCATTGAAGCCTGCGATGGAGACCCCTGCGAAGTGTCGCGAGAATTACAAAAACGGGGTGTTATTCTTAAACCCTTTATTATAGGTGTTGGTAATGGTGTAGATTGGGAGCAAGAATACAATTGTGCCGGAAATGTATATAGTGCCTTGCACGAATACGAATTTAAAAGCACATTAGATTATGCCATGAAAAAGGCATTAACATCAACTCCATTACAAATATACTTATTAGATGAATTCGGTAAACCGAGAGAAACAAATGTGCCAATCACATTTTATGATAATTTAAGTGGTTTCATTAAATATAATTTTGTTCACAGCCTTATAAAAAGTGGCGAACCCGATATTATTTTTGTTGACCCTCTGGTTTCGTACACCATAAAAGTGCACACTATTCCTCCCGTTTTTTCAGACTCAGTAAACCTCGAAGCAGGCAAACATACAATTGTGAAAATAGATGTTCCGCAAGGATATATTGACATAAAAAAACAAAACGGTGTGTCTATAGAAAATCTTCAAGCCATTGTAAGAAAATCGGGTAAAATGAATACGCTCCACATCCAAAAAGTTGGCGATATGGTAAAATATTTAACCGGGTCATACGACATCGAAATTCTCACCATGCCGCGTACATACTTTTACGATGTGCAGGTAAAACAAAGTGAAACAACCAAGCTCACCATTCCGCGAGCCGGAAAAGCTACATTTATAAAACCGACAAATGTTGGACATGGAGCTGTTTATATCGATAGAAATACTGATTTAGAACTTGTTGCTGCTTTTTCTGAAAAATATGGCACAAGCGAAACGTTTTATTTACAACCCGGGAAATATGTGGTTGTATGGCGGGCTGATAATATTACCGATACAGAAAAATCTATCAGTAAACGATTCGAAATCGTTTCCGGTAAATCTGCATATATTCAATTAAAATAATCTAATATTTACGACTATGAAAATGTTCCCTACACTTTTAGTTTTGTGCTGTTCTATTCAGCTTCTGTATTCTCAAAAAACAACAGCTACTCTTGAAGAAGTATCTCGTTTTGCCGAGACAACAACCTACGTCATTAAACAAAACGATTTAACGAATGAATACAACACCTTTATTCAAGAAGCATTTGAAAAATATTGGGATATCTCACATTTTGAATTAATTACATATTCTGAATTTGAAGAAAAACGACAAGACGAAAATAATTCTTTTGTTCTACTTACTAATATAGGAATAGGTAACGGAGAATCATTTGCCGAATATAAATTTATGAATGTGCTCATGGGCGGCGATTTTCAAACAATTAATGAAATGCCCGAAGTGTGTTCGTTTCCCCTTATGGCAACAGACGATGAAAGCGGTGACCAAATGGTGGTTTTACCTGCAATTATACAGTTTTTAAATAATCATATAAAAAATATGCAATCTAACCCCAAATTGCTTAAAGATTCGAAATTCAAATATTACACCAAACAAAAACGCAATTTCACATCAAAAAAATTATACCTGATTAAAGAAAATCAAACATCTGCCTTTCAAACAGAAGAAGCTATTACGGACATTTACCCTCACTCTATTTCATTTGTAGAATACTTTAACATTGCTGATGCTATCGCAGAAAATAAAGAAAATATCGTGTTTCATCTAAAAGTAGCAACACAAAAAGGCACAAACAGTACTCGTTGCTACACTATTATTATGGGATGTGACGGGAAACTATATTATTTTAAATATCACACAATTGATAATACAAAACCAACTAACGGCATTTTAGCAAAAGAATGGGGGAAATTCACAAAATACACAAAATAAAAAAAGAGGCTGTTTCAAGTCAGCCTCTTTTAATAGTTCGTGTAGGAACCAAAAACACAGTAAACCGTGCGTAAATTACGAAGATTTTAGTCTTCGTTCTTGTAAGTTATTGTCTTTAAATGTACGTCAGTTCCAAAAATTTGGTTTCATTTTTTCTCTATTTTTTACAATAATCTGATGTGGGAAACAAAAATTACTATCGTAACTCAGATAATAAAACTTGTATTGTTTTAAAAATAAAAGTAATTTGCAACAAATTTTATTAATCTAATATTTATATGATTATCCGTATATTAACCTAATTTTATTATCTTTGCAAAAAAACATATATTATGAATCTAATAGAATTTATAACACAATACCCGGACGAAGAAAGCTGTAAGCAAAAATTCA